>PCUL01000166.1 GCA_002771745.1 Bacteroidetes bacterium CG18_big_fil_WC_8_21_14_2_50_41_14 | reverse complement strand
GGTCTGTAGTTCGGAAAACTTCTATTCCCTGCCTGCCGGCAGGCAGGTATCCGTTGAACTACGGGGCCAATCATTTCAGGCGCAAAAATAATAAAAATTTCCAGCTGAAAAACCACTGTTCACTTTAGCTGATGATGCCAATCAACAATTACATCTTTCCTTTCACAAAATTTTCAAGTTTGATCAGGTCAGCGGTGAATTTCCGGATGCCTTCGGCCAGTTTTTCAGTGGCCATGGCATCTTCGTTCAGCAACCAGCGAAAAGTAGCTTCATCGGCATGTATTTTTTCCATATCCATCGCTGCCGACTTGGTTTCGTCCAGCTTTTTAGGAAGTTCGATGTTTTCCATGTTTTCAAGTTCGCCCAGCAGGCTCGGTGCAATGGTCAACAAATCGCAACCGGCCAACTCCATAATTTCACCGATATTTCTAAAACTGGCGCCCATTACCTCGGTGGCATAGCCAAATTTTTTATAGTAATGGAATATTTCGGTTACTGACAGTACTCCCGGATCTTCCGTTGCCGGGATATGATCCACTTTTCTGTCATTTTTATGCCAATCCAAAATGCGACCCACAAAAGGAGAAATCAGCTGTGCACCGGCTTCAGCGCAAGCTACGGCTTGTATCTTGCTGAACAGCAATGTCAGATTACAATGAATGCCTTCTTTTTCCAGTACCTCGGCCGCTTTTATGCCTTCCCAAGTGGAGGCTACTTTGATGAGGATACGCTCTTTGGGAATGCCGGCATCGGCATACAATTTGATTAACTGACGTGCTTTCGCGGTGGAACCTTTGGTGTTGAACGACAGACGGGCATCCACTTCCGTGGAAACACGGCCCGGGACAATTTTAAGGATTTCCAATCCGAAATTAACAGCCAGTTTATCCAAACACAACGCCAACCGGTTGACTTCTCCTATGGCATTTTCTTTGGCGTAAGCAATGGCCTCGTCTACCAATCCGGCATACCTTACATCCTGTGCGGAGGCATAAATCAGGCTGGGATTGGTGGTGGCATCCACCGGAAGGTATTGTCTCATCGTCTCAAAATCGCCGGTGTCAGCCACTACACGGGTGTATTTTTTTAGTTGTTCTAATGCGTTCATCTTAGTTTACTTTATTTCACTACCGTTTTTAAAATCTTCGGTCGGACTCACAAAACAAAGCTTTCCATCCTTGTCTTCAGCCATTAAAATCATCCCTTGTGAGTCGATGCCTTTTAGCTTTCGCGGAGCCAGGTTAACCAGAATGCTCACTTTGCGACCAATGATATTCTCTGGTTCGTAAAATTCAGCAATTCCTGAAACCACAGTACGTTGATCGATGCCGGTATCAATTTTTAATTTGAGGAGTTTTTTAGTCTTTGGCACTTTTTCGGCTTCCAGAATGGTTCCGGTTCGGATATCCATTTTCATGAAATCTTCAAATTCAATAAGCTCTTTTGCCGGTTTCGCAGGTGCTGCATTCTGGTTTTCCTTTTTGGTGTCGAGCAATTTTTGCACTTGTTTTTCCACTTCTTCGTCTTCGATGCGGGCAAAAAGAAAGTCCGGTTCTTGCAGTTGATGTCCTGACTTTAACAGATCGTCGGCCCCGGCATCATTCCACGAAAGTCCGGTGAGGCCGATCATCTCCTGCAACTTTTTAGCAGAGAAAGGCAAAAATGGCTCTGAAAGTATCGACAGGTTGGCGACAATTTGCAACGAAACATTTAAAATAACCTTCACCTTTTCTTCATCGGTTTTAATGCGTTTCCAGGGTTCCATTTCGGTGAGGTATTTATTCCCCAGACGTGCCAGGTTCATAAGTTCCGAAAGGGCTTCTCGGAAGCGATACCGCTCGATGGAAGCACTAATGATTTCCGGATAACGGGTCATTTCTTCCAGTGCCGTTTTTGATATTTCATCCAATTCTCCACGTTCCGGCACCTGACCGTTAAAATATTTTTGGGTCAATACCAGTGTGCGGTTAACAAAATTGCCATAGATGGCCAGCAGTTCGTTGTTGTTTCGTGACTGGAAATCCTTCCAGGTAAAATCGTTGTCTTTGGTTTCGGGTGCATTGGCTGTGAGTACATAACGCAACACGTCCTGCTTTCCCGGGAAATCTTCCAGGTATTCGTGCAACCAAACCGCCCAGTTGCGTGAGGTGGAAATTTTATCGTTTTCGAGGTTGAGGAATTCGTTGGCGGGCACATTCTCCGGAAGGATAAAACTACCCTCGGCCTTAAGCATCACAGGGAAAATAATGCAGTGAAACACGATATTGTCCTTACCAATGAAATGCACCAGTTTGGTGTCAACGCTTTTCCAGTATGGTTCCCAGTCCTTTCCGGTTTTTGCTGACCAGTCTTTGGCTGCCGAAATATAACCGATAGGCGCGTCAAACCACACGTATAGCACTTTTCCATCAGCACCTTCGATGGGCACTTTCACTCCCCAATCCAGGTCGCGGGTGACAGCACGTGGTTTTAATCCCTGATCGATCCAGCTCTTCACCTGACCATATACGTTGGCTTTCCAGTCATCCTTGTGTCCTTCCAGAATCCATTCGGCGAGCCAGGGTTCATAATTTTCGAGCGGCAGGTACCAGTGTGTAGTGTCTTTGAGTACGGGTACATTTCCGCTTAGCGCAGATTTGGGGTTAATCAATTCCATTGGACTAAGTGATGTGCCGCAGTTTTCGCACTGATCGCCATAGGCCCGCTCGAAACCGCAATGAGGACAAGTACCCGTGATATATCGATCGGCCAGAAACTGATTGTTTTCTTCATCAAAATATTGTTGGTTGTTTTTTTTCACAAACTTTCCTTCTTCAAATAATTTTTTGAAGAACGCAGAAGCTGTTTCATGATGGATGGCTGCCGAGGTCCGTGAATATATATCGAAAGAAATTCCAAAGGTTTCAAACGATTCTTTAATCTGATGGTGATACCGATCGACTACCTGCTGAGGTGTGATGCCTTCTTTGCGGGCTTTGATTGTAATTGGAACCCCATGTTCATCCGATCCACCAATAAAAAGTACATCTTCGCCGCGCATCCTTAAATAGCGTGCATAGATGTCCGCCGGTACGTAGACACCCGCTAAATGGCCGATGTGGATGGGGCCGTTGGCATAAGGCAGGGCCGAAGTTATGGTGGTTCGTTTGAAATTTTTAGACATACACATCAAATTTTCCGTAATTTCGGCAAAGTTAATCAATCGATGCAAATATGATCAATCTGCCCACTCTGAAAAAAGGAGATAAAATTGCACTGGCCGCACCGGCACGAAAAGTCAGCCAACAGGAGTTGGCTTTTGGGATCAACGAGCTTAAACAAAGAGGGTTTGAAGTTGTGTATGATGAAAATCTCTTTCTGGCTTATAACCAGTTTGCCGGAGATGATTTGCACCGAACCAGGTACCTACAACGACTGCTGGACGATCCAACTATTAAAGCCATTTTTTTTGCACGAGGTGGTTACGGGAGTGTTCGAATTATTGATCGGCTTGATTTTTCAAAATTTGTTCAGCATCCTAAATGGCTGGTGGGTTATAGCGATATCACTGTCTTTCATTGCCATGTGAATACCCTCTATGGGATTGAAACCATCCACGGGCCCATGCCGTTTGGTTTTGATGTCAATACTCCTGAATCATTGCGGTCGTTGTTTGCAGTCCTGTCGGGAAAATCAGATCAAATCACCTGGCCAATGCAATCAATCTCCCGAAAGGGAAAAGCGAAAGCCAAACTTGTTGGTGGTAACCTCTCTGTTTTATATAGTTTGCTTGGTAGCCGTTCTTTTCCTGAAATGGACGGGGTCATCTTATTTTTGGAAGACCTGGACGAGTACCTTTATCACATCGACCGCATGATGATGGGCCTGAAACGGGCAGGGAAGCTGGGCAAGCTGGCCGGGCTGGTCATTGGCGGCATGAATGGCATGAATGACAACACCATCCCTTTTGGAAAAACTGCCGAAGAAATCATTCAGGAGGCGGTTGAAGAATTTGATTTTCCGGTGGCCTATGGTTGCCCGGTGGGTCATAAACCTGATAACCATGCGCTGGTAATGGGAAGGGAAGCGGAACTTGTGGTGGGAGTAGAGGTTGTCCATTTAAAGCAATAAAACGTTTCTACTTTTTTTAAACATGCAAAGAATGCCTTTTCCTGTACATGATTTAAGCTTGGTGCTCTAAACGTTTTGTCATTTCCTTTAGCAATTCCTTTAATAGCTCATTTTCAGGCTGCCCTTGTTGGCAAACCAGTAATCTTTTTTGAAAATGATAACAGGTCATGTGACGTATTTTAACCTGCCGGCTCAGTTCGTATGACGAAATGTCAGGAATTTGACACACAAGCAATGACAACTTCATGGCAACATTAAGTGAGAATTTACAATGATGAAATATCGTGTGGGCGGTAGCCGATTCCTCCCTTTTGCACTTGGTGCATCGCCGTGAAGTGACGCTTTTACCATGACACCAATTGGTATGACCGCAATGGCGGCACACAAATCCATCCTTCCACTTTAATTCCGCGAGCATTTCAAGACATTGCAACTCATCCGGGAAAATCGTAGAGAATTTTTTTAATAAATTTGACGCATTATTTACTTTTTCTGCTTTTTGATTCATAAAATTGAGCAACTTTGTTAAATACTTTTTTTTGGAACAAGATTTGAAGCAAAGGTAACAAAGTGATCTTAATGTGATACATTTTATTGTATATTTGCCGAAAAATTAAATTAAAATAAATCTGATCAAACTAAATATGAGAAAATTAAGTGTATTATTCGTTTTTGCCATAGCAATATCGGCTTTAAGTTGCACTAACATGAAAGGTAATCAGGAAAATAAACTGAATAGTGAAGTTTCTGAGTCAATCTCCAGTCCGGCTGATGAGGAAGGTAAAATTGCTCCGGAATATTTAACTTACGAAACCTTTCGTGAAAAAGTATGGGACTTTGAAAAGAACCCACAAGAATGGAATTATCAAGGAGAAGTCCCTTGCGTAATTGACTTCTATGCCGACTGGTGTAAGCCATGTAAACAAGTGGCCCCGATCATGGACGAATTGGCCATAAAATATGCAGGCCAGGTAAAGATTTACAAAATAGACGTTGACAAAGAGAAAAAACTGGCCAGTGTATTTGGTATTCGCAGCATTCCATCCGTCATGTTTTCACCCAGGAAAGGACAACCCAGCATGCAAGCCGGGGCACTTCCCAGGGAACAATATATCCAAATCATCGAGAAAGAACTTTTAAATCACCCTACTTCAAATAATCAATAATTCAGAAAATATTAATGTACATGGAACATCTTACCAAACAATCCTTCCAGGATAAAGTATTTAACTTCGAGAAAAATAAAGACTGGACTTTTGAAGGAAAATTACCCTGCCTTATCGACTTTTACGCCGATTGGTGCCAGCCTTGTAAAATTGTGGCTCCCATTTTAGAGGAGTTGTCGAAAGAATACGAAGGAAAAATCAATATTTATAAAGTGAACACGGAAGAAGAAACAGAGCTGGCAGCAGCTTTTGGAATTCGCAGCATCCCTTCTTTGCTCTTTTGTCCGAGCGAGGGCCAGCCACAAATGGCTCAGGGAGCACTACCGAAAGAAACACTGGTTAAGGCCATCAATGATGTGCTTCTAAAAGTGGTAGGATAATTAATTTTCATACATGGATTGGAGGCCGTTATTAATTTAACGGCCTTTTTTATTTCAGTTTGCTCAAATCGAAAATTTTAAACCGTGCAAATGTCTATTTTTGTATCTGATTCACATTGGCCATCATGGAATTATCAGGACTTCCTGCTCATAACAACAACATGTTAATTTTACCAACAGCCTATTGCGCTCCTGTGGAGTATTTTGCCCTAATCTCACAAAACCAGGCTCATGAAGTGTTCATCGAACAAATGGAGACTTATCCGAAACAAACCTGGCGCAACCGTTGTACCATTCTCACTTCCCAGGGATTGCTCAACCTCTCCATTCCTGTTCAAAAACCACAAGGCAACCATACACTTACCCATCAAGTGGAAATCATGAATGAATCGACCTGGTACGTAAATCATTGGAGGGCTATTACTTCCGCATACAATGCCTCCCCTTTTTTTTTATATTACCAGGATGAATTGAAGCTGTTTTTCAGCGGGGAACATGCTGACCTATTAGAATTCAATACCTTATTGACAAATCATTTTTTGAAACTTTTAAACATCACTACTACATTAATTTTTACTGAACAGTATGTTTTTTCACTTGAAACTACAGATTATCGCAGTGCCTTATCACCGAAAAAGGCACCTGTTTTTCAATATTTTCCATCATACACACAAGTTTTTTCTACTGAAAAACCTTTTGAACAAAACCTGAGCATTCTCGATTTGCTTTTTAATCTGGGGCCGGAGGCTGGCTCCTACCTTAAAAAAATCAGATGATCGCCAATAGAAAAAACGTAACTTTGTAAGTTATTTGATTCTACACACAGCATTTTGAGAGAAGAAATCAAAAATAGGTTTTCAATTACCGCCGTTTATCAAACAATATTTTTTATAAGTCTCACAGGGATTATTCTTGTTATAATAGACTTCGGGTTCAACCAGTCAGCATTTGCCCAAAAACTGATTAACGGTTTCTTGTTGTTTGTATTATCAGCCGGATTTACCTCATCCATTATCAGATATATTTATAAGCCTTTAAAAATCAAAGTAAAAGTGTTACTCTTTGATGGCGCAAGTATTCTTTTCATTGGGCTCATCATCGCAGCCCACTTTGTTTCAAACGATCAATACTACTTATTATCAACTTTACATCATGACATCTGGATTCGTGTTGCCATTTTATTGATATTTGTCAGAGAACTGGCGAATCGAGATATTGATTATCGGCGTACCACCCTAAATCCTGCTCAGTTGTTTATAACCAGTTTTCTTACGATTATTTTTATCGGAACACTCTTGTTGATGCTCCCCAAAGCAACCTTTACGGGGATTTCGTTTATCGATGCCTTATTTACCTCCACAAGTGCAGTTTGTGTAACAGGACTTATCGTAGTAGATACGAGCAGCTATTTTACCTTTTTCGGACAACTTATCATTCTCATGCTCATTCAACTTGGAGGAATCGGCATTCTTACATTTGCCAGTTATTTTAGCTACTTTTTCAAAGGAGTATCTACCTATAAAAGTCAACTGGTAATTGGAGATATGACCAATTTGCAAAAAATGGGTGAAGTATTTACTACCTTAAAAAGAATCATTTTAACCACCTTTTCAATCGAATTAGCAGGTGCTGTTCTCATTTATTCGAGCGTGGACAAAGATCTGCTGACTTCCGTTTTTGAGCGCGGATTCTTTTCCGTATTTCATGCCGTTTCTGCCTTTTGTAATGCGGGTTTTTCCACGCTTCAAAACAACCTTTACGAAGAGGCATATAGATTTAATTACTCTTTGCAGCTGGTTATCATCACTTTGGTTATCATTGGTGGTCTCGGTTTTCCTATTGTGTTCAACTTGTTGAAATATTTGAAATATCAGGTACTAAGTCGACTAGTCAAACCTGCGGGCACTGAAAGAAAAAATATTCCCTGGGTATTAAATATTAATAGCCGTATTACGCTCGTTACCACCTTAACGCTTACTGTAATGGGTACCGTTCTTATTTATTTTGGGGAATACCACCATACCCTTGCCGTGCATCCTGGTATAGGTAAGGTCGTCACAGCACTTTTTACAGCCGCCACCCCCAGAACCGCAGGTTTTAATACCATTGACATCGGTACCTTGCAGTTCCCAATTCTGATTATGATCATCTTTTTAATGTGGGTTGGAGCTTCTCCGGGATCCACCGGTGGAGGTATTAAAACAAGTACTTTTGCCATCGCTATTTTAAACATCATCAGCCTGGCCAAAGGTAAATCAAGAATAGAGGTGTATCGCAGAGAAATAGCCGACATTTCTGTAAAACGCGCTAACGCAATTATTTTACTGTCTATCATGGTCATTGGATTTGGAATATTGGGCATAGCGTATTTTGATCGTGAAAAGGATCTGTTAAGCGTTGCATTTGAATGTTTTTCCGCCTATGGTACCGTTGGTTTAAGTATGGGAATAACCGCGGGCTTAAGTACTGCGAGCAAAATGATTGTCATCGTCATCATGTTTTTAGGAAGGGTGAGTATGTTGACTATTCTGATAGCCCTATTTATCAAAACCAAACACAAGAACTATCGTTATCCGACTGAAGAAATTGCCATCAACTAAAATAAAAGTAAAATGAAATTTATCATTTTTGGACTTGGAAATTTTGGAGCCTCACTTGCTCAAAAATTAACCGAACGTGGCCACGAAGTAATCGGCATCGACCACAGCATGAGTAAGGTAGACGCGTTTAAAGAAAAAATTTCGCATACCATTTGTTTAGATGCTACCGATCAATATACCGTTCCCGGCCTTCCACTGAAAGATACCGATGTGGTAATTGTGGCCATTGGTGAAAATGAGGGTGCCAATATTATGGTGACCGCCTTATTAAAAAACCTGAACGTAAAACGTCTGATAGGCAGGGCTTTAAATCCGCTGCACGAAAATGTGTTAAATGCCATTGGTGTGGATGAAATAGTGCATCCGGAGGAAGAAACCGCGGAACGATGGGCAAAAAAACTTTGTTTGGTTGGTTTAATTGACTCTTTTAAGCTGGACAACAATTTTAGCATGGTAGAAGCCAATGTTCCTAAAGATTTGGAAGGAAAATCAATAGGTGAAATAGATTTTAGAAGAAAATATAACCTCTTAATATTAACTACAATAAAAAATACTCAACATAAAGGCATCTTGGGGATGAGTCGAAAGATTACTGAAGTGCAGGGAGTTGCATCGCCAGAGGTTGTTCTGGAAGCCAATGACGTATTGGTGCTATTTGGTGCCAATCAAGATATTCAATCATTTTTAAAAGAAAAACGATGATGAAAGTAAATAAAGGATTTGCCAGTGATAACTGGTCGGGGGTTTGTCCTGAAATAATGGAAGCAATTCAGCGGGTAAATAAGGGCCATGTTTTTTCCTATGGCGAAGGTAATGAGGCCATTACTCAAGAGGCCATTCAAAAGTTTAAGGCGGTTTTTGGAGAAGCAATATCGGTGTTTTTCGTGTACAACGGAACTGCGGCCAACGTGCTTGGTATAGGTCACTTGTTGCGACCTTACCAGGCCATCGTTACTGCTCACTCGGCTCACTTGAATGAAGACGAATGTGGTGCCCCGGAAAAAATCAGCGGCAATAAGATCCTGTCCATCGAAACCAAAACCGGTAAAATTACCGCCGACCAGGTAACCCCATTTTTACACAGCTTTGGATTTCAACACCATGTGCAACCCCGGTTAATTTCCATTTCGCAGGTTACTGAATTTGGCACTGTTTACACACCGCACGAAATCCGTCAGCTGGCCGACTTTGCACATGACAATAACATGTTGTTGCATGTGGACGGTGCTCGTATCGCCAACGCCGCTGTTGCTTTAGGCCTGGAATTGAGGGAAATAACAACTGACGTGGGTGTAGACGTGCTATCGTTTGGAGGCACCAAAAACGGCTTGATGTTTGGTGAAACAGTCATCTTTTTCAATCAACAGTTGGGCAAAGATTTTGAGTACACCCGAAAACAAGGCATGCAGTTGCATTCGAAGATGAGGTTCATCGCCGCTCAGTTTTCACGTTATCTACAGGATGATCTATGGAAGAATAATGCCCAAAATGCCAATCTGATGGCTCACTACCTGTTCTCCGAAATTGAGAAGATCCCACAGCTGACCATCACACAGGAAGCCCCGGCAAACGGCGTATTTGTTCAAATGCCCGAATACCTCATTCCGGCAGTTCAAAAGAAATACTTCTTCCATGTGTGGAACGAAACTACCCACGAAGTCAGGTTGATGTGTTCGTGGGACACCACCAGGGAAGATGTGGATGGACTTATTTCAGCTATCAACATGGAATTGTAAGATTCCCGTTTACATTCCCAAAGTTGTTTTAGTTAAAAAGTCGGGGTAAACCATTTTTATCTGAAACAAATTCCTGCTCCACTTTTACACGGTTTCTGTCTATTCTATATTTCTGATTTTATGGGCATTAACGAATAAAACGGTGCCCAGGCTTTCGTAGCCTTTAAACAAATTAGAGCCTGAATGTTTTAATGATTCTTTTCTAAATCCAATCATGGTCAGCCCTGCATCGTACGATTTGAGATTTACCAGCGTTTTTGCCGGGACATCTGGTTTTCGGGCTATCACCTCAATATTGGCCGTGGTGATAGGCAATCGTCCTGAGGTAACCAGATGCTCCATTTCTTTACGAACCTCAGCTTCATCCTCAGGTTTGCAGATGTCAAATATTTTGATTTCAGATTTTTTCCAATCGGGATGACCCGAAATGATGAAACTCAACAGGATTAATAGGTTCGCATTTTCAGTGTCTGTTGATGAAATCCATATATGAATACCATGTTGGTATCTTATTTCTTTTCTGCTGCCGGCCAGAATCAACACATCAAATTCCCCTGAATTAACCAGGGCATAGTTCTCAATAATAAACTCAAGGTTATCATCCTTTTCTTTATCGTATTCAAAAATAATCATGTTGTTTTCCATTCCGGCAATTCCGGGGATTTGAATGGCCTGGGCAATGGCAGAGGTATATGAAGGCGAAATAATCGTGTCTACATATACATGGCTGTCTTTACGACGCATGATCATGTTAAGTTTTTCCAGTTCTTCCTGTGCTTGACGGTATGTCGTCCTGGAATAATACCCTTCAATACGGTGTAGATAGGTCCCGAAACCATATTTGTACGAAATCCAGTCGAGCAGTAAAAAGGCTTTATCGCGTTTGAACGAATCTTTTGAAATGCATATTGCACTAGGGCGCCATTCATTAAACGAATTTTTACCGCTTTTTTGCAGGAAAACCTGCAGGTTTCGGTTCAATTGAAAAATGGCGTTGGAGAAAACAGAGGCAAAACCTTTCCTGGTCTTATGATAGCTATTCAAATAAATATAAATTCCAATCATGAAAGCAAAAGCCAACAGGGCATAGGGCGTGTTGATTTTAAACATCATCCAGATAGAAACGATGAACCCCATCAACGATAAATACCAACGCGATTTAAACGAGGGTCGATACGATGGGGAAGACCCAAAATGATTTAAGAACGAAATCAGGCACAATGCCCCGTAGGTAACCATGAAAAACATGGAGATAATTTCTGCCACGGAATTTACATTGCCCAAGGCTACAAATATCAGGGCAATAGATACCGTAACCAGCGATGCGTTGATAGGCTCGTTATCTTTTTCGCGCCCTGACGCCAGCCAACGGTTCACTCCCCTAGAAGGAAAAGCCTTGTCCATGGCTAAAGCCTGTAAAGTACGGGGAGCAACCATCACCGAGCCTAAAGCGGAGGAAATGGTAGAGGCCGCTAGTCCCAAAGGGATCATGATCGCACCCTGAAGAGCAATATTACCCATAATCAACTGGTTGTTCGACAGGTCTTCAGGACTTGCAGACATGGCCAATTTATAAATCACGAAGAAGTAAATAACCATTCCGCTAACAGTTGCCAGGATTGTGCCAATAGGAATGGATTTGGCTGGGTTTTTCAAATCACCCGACAACCCCACACCAGCTGTCATACCTGTAAACGCCGGGAAAACAATGGCAAATACCAGAAAAAAATCCTGTGAATTACGAAATTCCGCATTCAACAGGTTAAAATTTGATTCGCCAGCATATTCGGAATGTCCCAAAAAAAACATCACCAATGCACAAAACAGTACCACCACCACTACATACAAAGCCTTTACCCCCAGGTTAGCCCCTTTTGTTAAGATGAGTGCTGCTAACAGGAGCATCGAAGGGATGCTCACCACCTGCCTGGGTAAGTTGATGTAGAAAGTCTCGTGAATGTATTGAAAGAAATAAGTAAAAGCCTCGGTAAATGCGATGACATAAAATGCGACACTGATTGCTTGCGACATAAACAAGGCAATACCAATGGTGGCGCCGATATTAAGGCCAAACGATCGGGAAATAATAAAATATTCGCCACCACCTTCAACCCTTTTGTTTGTTGCAATTTCTGATATGGCCAGCGCGGTTGGAATAGTCACCATGTGACCCAGTATAATAATTACAACTACTCCCCAAAATCCGATAGTGCCCACAGCAAAGCCGAAACGTAAAAATAGAATGGCTCCCAGTATGGTGCTTATGGCCGTGAAAAAAACCGGAGCGGTTCCAAATTTTCTTGTTGAAGATGCGTTAGCCATAAAACGTTGTTGATGAACAAAACTAATTAAAAGTAGCCTACAAAACAACCATTTTAATTTAGATTATCTGTCAACCTTTTCCAAATTAAAATAGACTGTTGCCAAATGCGTATGTCTGAATTATTTATGAACGCGTTTTATAAACTCTTCCACTTCGGGCACTCCACCCTGGTAAACCAAATAACCATTGTATGGTTCGCGTTGGGTGATTTCATCGTTGATCGGAGTGAGCATCATTTCTTTTACTTTTTCAGGATCCTCTGTCTGTCCGAGTATCCAGCTAAGTTTAACCCATGCCACTTCGGGCAACATATTCCCCGCTGGTACTATTCCCTTGGCCATCATGTCGCGACCAGTATCGTACACGAACATGTGCACAAATCCCCAAATAGTTTGCAGGGTCATAAACATGTGAACACCTTTGGCATGTGCCCGCTCGATGGCAGGATACAACTCTTTATTCACGTGCCCTAAACCTGTTCCCACGAATATAATCCCTTTGTAGCCTTTATCCACCATGGCATCAAGCACATCAGGACTCATGGCCGGGTAATAATACAACATCGTCACTTTATCACTAAAATAGGGCAGGATGGTTACTTTTTTATCGGGGCGGCGTTTGTTATAAATCTTTTTTATTGGTGTTATTTCCTTTCGGCTGATCATTGCCAGGGGCGTATCGCCGATGGTTCGAAAAGTAGAGCGATATGAAGAGTGCATTTTTCGTACCCGCGTGCCTTTGTGCAATAAGCCATACTCGTCCGAAGTAGGCCCAAACATACAGATCATTACTTCAGCAATATCCGACTCGCCGGCAGCTTTCATGGCATGCATCAGGTTGAGAGCCGCGTCGGAACTGGGCCGGTCGGATGAACGCTGAGAACCCACCAACACCACCGGGACCGGCAGGTTCTGGCACATGAACGACAGAGCCGCGCCGGTATGGTGCAGGGTATCGGTTCCATGTCCTATGACAATTCCATCCACCCCTTTCTCAATTTCTTTTCCAATGGCGATGGCAAGTGCTTTGTACTGCATCGGGCCCATGTTTTCGCTAAATACAGCAAATATTTTTTCGGTTTCCAGGTTGCAGATATCAGCCAACTCAGGAACGGCCCCATATAACTCTCCGGGCGAAAAAGCAGGAATCACCGCCCCGGTACGATAATCCAGACGGCTGGCAATGGTGCCGCCGGTTCCAAACAATTTCACCTTTGGAAGTCCTTTGGTATAGGGGAATTGCTTCTCAGGAATTTTATAATTGGCTTTTTTATAGCCGGTTTCTATCATTCCCAGGATGGTATTCACATCAAGTCCGATGTTGTACCCGGTAACAATCTTGATTACAATATGCTGGTCATCATCATTTTCCGATCGTGGCAACACCGTCCCTTCAAATCCCCCGCGCGTGGTATCCACCCGGGTGGTGCCCCAAACCCTTACCTGATATTTTTTTAAAACTTCGAGTGCTGCTCCTTTATAACCCTGAAATATATCGTTATCCATTATCACGCAATTTGCTGGTTCTCACTTAAAACCAATGTTTATATAAGTTTACTTAAGCCGGACAGGTCAACATTTCCGAGGGCACGTTTTCGTACCTGACCAATGACCCAGTTTCGCATGTTTGTTTTTGAAATCTCCTGCTTGCCATCCATGAATTTAGCTTTCAACATAGGAAGTTTGCTTTCAATTTCCTCTTTTGAAATCTTTTTAAAACCAATACTTTGCAAGATGGAATCGAAGTCCATTTTTGGATGTTCAATCATTTCCTGAAGCATGTAAGCGGCCAGATTGTGGTGGATTTCTCTTGCTTTTAAAAAGGCAAACAGTTCGAAAATCCGGTTGTAATCGAAGGGATCGGGTCCTCTGAAATGACCTTCGGCAAACTTGACCTTTTGACCGAAAAAGAGGGCGATAAACTTAGGGTCTGCTTCTAATTCGCTTGCCATGCGCTGAATAACCGGAAACAGGTTTTTTGAAAAAAGGTAGGTGTATACCTCTTCCGATACATCCCATTTTTTAAGCTGTTTATACGAATCGATTACCTCGCGGGGTAATTTTTTCGAAAGGGAGGTAATGTATTCCTCGGGCAATGGAATGGGCGGAGAGTCGGTGTCGGGATACATCCTGTCGGCACCTGGCAGCACGCGTTCGAAGAGGGTGGTGCCATCAGCAAGCGATTTACGTGTTTCGGGTGGCACACCTAAAAACGCCATTTGGCAACGCTCTTCGATGGTTTCAAAAGCCGTTTTCATATCCGCTTCGGGACCCCAAACCAACAGCTGCACATCTTTTGCCCCGGCATTCATCTGGCGACGAAACTCATCCCAAACAATCTCATCAACATCCGGGTAAAGTTGTTCGCTGGATTGCATGTTGGGTTTCTCGAGACAGGCTATTACTTTGAGGCGATCGGCAATTTCGTTGGCAAACGACTGTCCCGGTTGTGTAAAATACGAAAGCACCCCTTCAAATCCCGGAAGATTGACAACCATTACTTTTTCTGCCTTTCCAACCAATGGTATTTTATCAAGCATGGCTCCGTTTACAAAAATAAAATCAGCCTTCCATCCTTCAACATCCGTAATTTGGTTGTTAAGCTTTTCTTTTATTTGCAACAAAGCCCATTGCCTAAAAACTTCGTTATGTGTTAGTTCCGGAATCCATTTGGTATGGGCCACGCCTTTTATTTCAACACGGGTACCTCCTTTACAGCTCACATTCACATCCTGTCTTCCTGCTCCGATTCCGGTTCTCACCAGACCGGTGCTGCGGTTTAAAAACCGGATATAATCACAGGCTTGTTTAATCTCGTCAGGAGTATCGCAATCAGGGTAGGTTACGGTTTCGATGAGTGGCATTCCCAGCCTGTCGGTTTTATATACCCGTACATGACCGATGTCGCTAATCTCACGGCAAGAATCTTCCTCGATGCTGAGTTGTATCAGCCTGATTTTTTTGTGGGGGAGTTCCAATTCACCTTCTACGCCAAGAATGGCTGTACGCTGAAAACCGGCCGGGATACTTCCGTCAAGGTATTGCTTGCGTGTGATGTGAACTTCGCCCACCACATTCAATTTCGATAACAATGAAATCTCCAGGGCAATGCCTAAAGCCTCTCTGTTTATGGGAAAAGGAGGAGTATCGTCTACGTCATAGGTACAGGCATTTTCGTTGTTTATCCGGTAATTAATTTCCTTGCGGGTTCTAAACTCCATCAGGGCGGTACCATCGTACACACCCAATTCGCTCAATGTAGGCCGCATGTGCCGGATCAACTCTGCATCATATTCTTCGTGGTGGTGATACACACCTGCCGGGCAATGACAAAAAAGTTTCTCTTTGGTGAGCAACTGCTGGTGAACTTCCAGCCCTGCCATAAAACCAACACGCCGATAGGTTTCCGGGGTAGCTTCCCTGCGTGGGACATACCCCACTAATTGCTTGCTGTTCTCATAATTACGCCTGGAATCAAACTGCATTGTATCTGAATTATGAATTCATATTAAAAAAGAGCCAAATGTAACATAATTGAGGCAAAAATAGGGCGGAAATTAATTTATAACGTTTCAAAAATACAAGCCCTAAAAAGGATGCCGCTATTGAAATGCACGTTTTTTCAACAGATAAACGCAAGCGATAGAGTTAACAATTAAAAATACAGTCAAATTGGATATGATTGGTAAAGATCTTCAGCTTATGTATCAGGTAATATGATAGAGCTGACCTCAATACCAAATGGAATTCATGCCAGTCATCTTAATTTACATAACTGATAACCAATAAAAAAAGAGCAAATTATTATTTAGAATAAATATAAATTAGGGGGGGTGCAATATATTTTATGAAATGGCATAAAATAACATTACTTTTGGTAGTAATAATTAGAGTAGTGCATGTAATTGACATTACCTGAAAGAAAACCTCCTTAATCAATAAACGAAGATGACGCAAATCACAACGAAAACAAAGAAAGGAGGTCGTTGGCAAAGATAAAATAAATTTCCGATTGCGAAA
>PCUL01000320.1 GCA_002771745.1 Bacteroidetes bacterium CG18_big_fil_WC_8_21_14_2_50_41_14 | reverse complement strand
AGGGTTGCCACAAGCGGGACAATCTTCAGTATATTCGTGATCGTGGTGATGATCATGGTGCGATCCTTCTGTGCTACAGCCACAACCGCCACCTCCATGTTCGTGATGTCCGCCACCACCACCACAGCACGAATCTTCGGCTTTCGACTCTTTACTGCTGCATCCACACCCTGATCCACAACCTCCTTGAGGAGCAAGGTCGGCTTCGGTAATTTCGCGTACATTGATCACCTGACCCGTTACAAATAGATTTTTCCCGGCCAGGCCATGATTAAAATCCATTCGTACATTTTCCTCCGTAATCTCCAGTATTTTCCCGTTTACAGGATTTCCATGGCTATCCATCATGGCGATTTCATTGCCAAGAAAAAGCAGGTCTTCCTTTAAGCTGCCATTGATAAAAAAAGCGGTCTTGGGAACATTGATGAGCAGGTTTTCATTGTAATTCCCAAAGGCTTCTTCAGGACTAAGTGAGAATTCAAATGATTGGCCTGGTTCCAGACCATCCATGTGGGTTTCAAAACCAGGAATCATCTTTTGATAGCCAAACATCATGGAACGTGGGCTTCGCTCGTCAGCAAACTCAATCATTTCACCATGTTGGTCATCTAATTTTATTTTATAAGCCACTTCGGCTACGGTATTACCAGTAATTTTCATGACAATCGACTGTTTAGTATGAATTAGGCTGCAAAACTACACAAATAATTCTATTTAGATTGGTTTTAAATTGATAAACACCTGCAAAATGTAGTTTCTTTCAGTAACATTTACACATACGCATTCTTGCAATATCTTTGCAAAATGAAAAATCTGGTCAAATACGGTGTTGGATTTTTATTATTCCTGGTGGTATTGGATGGAAAATCCCAATTTTATGTCAACGGTCAGGATCCGGCTTCAGTTCATTGGCAACAATTAAAAACAACATCGGCTACCATCATCTTTCCAACGGAAGTAGTTGAACTTGCCCAAAAATATGCCAACCTGATTGAACTTTCTCAAAAAGCGGTTTCCACACCGTATTTCCCGAAATTACACACCATAAAAATTGTGATGCACAACCGCGGCACCCTTTCAAATGCCATGGTTTCACCCACCCCATTCCATGCCAATTTTTACCATACACCCGATCAGGTTTCATATGCCCAGAAGTGGACGAAACAGCTTGCCTTGCATGAATACCGCCATGTTGTCCAGATGCTTAAGCTGAGGCAGGGCTTCACCGAAGGGTTGCATGTGGCTTTTGGTGACCAGGCCATTGGTATCATTATCGGAGGTTTTTTGCCCTTTTGGTTTATTGAAGGGGATGCCGTATTTTGTGAAACCATCAACAGTAAAAGTGGCCGTGGGAGATCACCCGATTTTATGATGGATCTAAAGGCCCAGTTAGCCGAGAAAGGTATGTATCCCTACGACAAGGCCCAATATGGTTCTTACCGCGATTATGTCCCCGATCACTATACCTTAGGATATCAACTTGTATTGCACGGTTTTTTGGAATATGGAAATCAGTTATGGGATCAAACCCTCAACCGGGTAGCGAGGAAGCCTTATACTTTCACTCCTTTTTCTACTGTTATCAGGCGGTTTGCCGGAACATCAAAAGTGGGTTATTATAAAAAGGTGACAGGGGGTTTGCAAAAACAATGGAAATCAGATGGTGATTTTCCTACAAATACCGGCTTCATTAATCAACCCAATCCTACTGATTTTACCAATTATCGGTTTGCATTTCCGTTGAAAAGCGGAGAAATAGTGGCAGAAAAGTTGAGCATGGACGACATCAATCGGTTTGTATTGATTGATGCTTCCGGAAAAGAAAGAATTCTTAAAACTCCCGGATTTGATTTTATGCAATCTCTTGCCGGCAATGACAGTTTGCTTGTTTGGAACGAAAAGGGGTACGATGCTCGCTGGGCCAACCGCAACTATTCGGTAATAAAAACCTGGAATGCCAATACCGGGAAAACCCGCCAACTCACCAGTAAAACCAACTTATTTTCACCCGCTCTTTCGCATGACGCCACCACCATTGCCGCCATCCGGGCGGATGAGCAAAGCAAATATTATCTTCAGCTGATTGATTGTCATGATGGTCATGTTGTGACCGATATCTCAACACCTGAAAACTGGTTTTTAATGTTCCCTTCCTGGGCCGATGATGACAAGTCGCTGGTGATGGTGGTTTTGGGAGATCAGGGGATGGCTGTAATCAGGATTGAAATAGCGCATAAAAATATTGAAATACTGGTGCCCTTTAGCTTTACCAATATCAGTCAGCCGGTTTTGCACCATCAAAATCTGGTATACAAAGGGGCTTATGATGGAACAAGCAATCTGTACAGCCTTGATCTGGCAACGGGAGTTACACGGAAACTCACCACCTCAAGGTATGGAGTCTCTGATCCTTCATTTTCAGTGTCGGGTGATAGTTTGTATTATGTGGATTATACCGCAGATGGCTACCGGATTGCCAGCCTCAATCTGACCAAAAAATTGGAACCTGTGAATCTGGCTGAAATTCAGGTGAGTTATCCTGTGGATCGGTTGCTGTCCACCGATCAGTTTAGCCTGGATGAAGCTGTCGTGCCAGATTCTGTTTATCCCGTTAAGAAATACAGCCGCCTCGGCCATCTGTTTAACTTCCACAGTTGGGGACTTACAGCGCTTGACCTGGAAAATTATTCCTTTTCTCCCGGAATTAACTTGCTTTCACAGAATGTACTAAGTACTGCCACAGCCTACGCCGGATATTATTATGATCCAAACGAACAATCCGGAAAGTTTAAGGCAGGGATCGATTACCTTGGCTGGTATCCGGTAATTAACCTTTCAGCAGAAACGGGAAGAAGAAAACAACTGTATATGGACAATCAGCACCAGGTGCAGGAAGCCCGGTGGCGCGAAACCAATCTTTCGGTCGGAATTTCCGTGCCTTTGAACTTTACAAATAGCAGATGGGTGAAAGGCATTCAACCTTCAGTGGGAATCACTGAAAAATTGTTGAAAATGGATCAGGATGTTCAGGTTCGATTTCGTGAAGATCAGGTCACCTCACTGAATTATGGATTTTACGGGTACATCCAATACAAACGATCCCTACGCGATTTGTATCCAAAATGGGGACAGGGTCTTGAGGTGAATTTCAGGCACACTCCTTTTTCTGATTCGGTGAGCAGCGAGCTGGCATTCAGTTCTGTAACCTATTTTCCCGGCATCATAAAACATCACGGAATCAGAATTTTCACCGGCTATCAAAAGTTGGAAAACGGAAATTACAGCTACAGCAATCTGCTGAGTTCGTCCAGGGGATATACCGGGATTTCATTGACGGAAATGTTCGTCATGAAAGCAGATTATGCGTTTCCGGTGGCTTACCCCGATTGGGATATACCGTCGGTGATGTATTTAAAGCGAATCAGCACGCATCTTTTTTACGATATCACCACCGGACAGGATTTTCACCACATCAATCAAACTTTTGCCTCCACCGGGATAGAACTTTATACCGACTGGCATTTTTTGGGATTGTTGCCCGAGATTACGATAGGAGTTCGTAGCAGTTATCGGCTGGATGATCAGAAACCGGCTTTCGAAATGTTGTTTGGGTTTTCGTTTTAGGGGGTGTTCG
>PCUL01000274.1 GCA_002771745.1 Bacteroidetes bacterium CG18_big_fil_WC_8_21_14_2_50_41_14 | reverse complement strand
AATTTATGAGGGCATCATACTACTGCCTTTTACCTATATGTGTAAATTCGGCCCTAAATTCTATTGCTTTTTTGAACTATTTTTAGCTTTGGTTGAAATTTATAAAGATACTAAATAATATCAGCAACCCATCATAGGGCAAATTGGCAATAAAATTCAGTAAATCGACCACTTTCATATCATTTTGATCGACCATCCTTCTAAAACCTGTCCGCCCTGGGAGGATCGTTGAGCTTAAAGTTATCTACTTTTGTCTTCCGGGAAACCGGGAACTAAAAATTTGAAAATATGGCCATGAGCTCACATACAAAGGAAAATCCCGGTCAACCGGCTGTTCAGTCAAAGGCTGTTTATATAGGTGATATTCCTTTGGGAGGATCCCATCCCGTTCGGATTCAATCGATGACCAATACCAACACGCTGGACACTGAATCGTCTGTAAACCAGATTATAAAGTTGGCAGATGCCGGATGCGATTATGTGCGGTTGACCACCCAGGGCGTTCGTGAAGCTGAAAACCTGGGAAGAATAAAAGAGGAGCTCCTCAAAAGGAATTATATCATTCCGCTTATCGCCGATGTTCATTTCAATCCAAAAGCTGCTGAAGTGGCGGCTACCCTGGTCGAAAAGGTGCGCATCAATCCCGGGAACTACACAGATAAAAAAAGAACCAATTTTCAGTATGACGAATCGGTAAACATGGCTGCCCGGCAGCAAATAAGGGAAAACCTGATGCCTCTGCTCGAAATCTGTAAAAAACACCACACGGCCATCCGCATCGGCACCAACCATGGATCAATTTCCGATAGAATCATGGCCCGCTTTGGCAACACTCCTTTTGGAATGGTTGAATCGGCCATGGAATTCATTGAAATTTGCCGGGAAGCCGATTTCCACGATCTGGTCCTTTCCATGAAAGCGAGCCATGTGCCTACCATGATTGAAGCCAACCAATTGCTGGTGAAACGAATGAATGAAAGCGGCTGTTATTATCCATTGCATTTGGGCGTGACCGAAGCCGGAGATGGAGAAGATGGCAGGATAAAATCTGCAGCCGGAATCGGAAACCTGCTCGCTCAGGGAATTGGTGACACCATCCGGGTTTCGCTTACAGAAAAGCCGGAGGACGAGGTGCCTGTAGCCATGAAACTGGTTCAGTATTATGGCAAAAAACACCTTCTCTCCCATCGCTCACCCCATCAAATCATCTATTTTAATCACCACAACAGCGAAAAACCAAAACATCCGTTGGTGCTCACTTCACAAAAAACACCCCTGGGCGATGTGGTGGTTGATGCACAAACTACTTTAGAAACCCCGGAGAACAACCTGACAGGTTATCAGGTAAACTACGCTGAATTGGATTATGAATCACTGGTTATCAGGGCTTCAACCGACATTTCACTGCTGATGTTAAATCACCGGCGCGATGGTATTTTTATTCAAAATAGCGGTCACTCCACCGATGAGACCCTGGCTCGGCTCTCGCTTAATATTTTGCAAGGACTGGGCATGCGGTATTCAAAAACCGAATTCATTGCATGTCCCTCCTGTGGACGAACACTTTTTAACCTCATCGAGCAACTGGCGCTGGTGCGCGAAAAAACCGATCACCTGGCGGGATTAAAAATTGCCGTGATGGGTTGTACCGTAAACGGGCCCGGCGAAATGGCCGATGCCGATTATGGTTATGTGGGTGCGGGGCGAGGAAAAGTAAACCTCTACCAGGGGAAAGAGCTCATCGAAAAAAATATTCCGGAAGGGGAGGCTGTAGAAGCCCTTATTGAATTGATAAAAAAAGGGGGCGACTGGATCGCAGCACCAATCAGTTTAAAACATTAAATCTGTTGACTCACCAATTGAGTTCGTGCACCTCAAATCCTTTCGACTGGTACTCTTTGATGGCTATGTTTTTCGATTCGATGGCTTTTTGTTCTAAATAAAATCCATTTGAAATGATGTTTCCCTGATCGAACTCATACCAAAGCGGATAATCGCGCCGGATAATCCGATTGAATTTTCCTTCCATTTCATACTGAACCTTTGGCTTTCGGATGGGGCTAAAAAACGCATGGTATTCTTTGTCCCCGTCACCATCCAGGTCGGCGTAACAACTGGCATAAACATAAAAATGGGTTTTTACAGCCAGCTCCTGAACCACCACCGTGTTGCTCCAAATATCGTCTTCACTCCTGTCGCGAACAGTATCCGTTTTTACAGGATCATATCTGTACACACGGGCAATAAATTGAAAACTCTTCGACATGCCCGACACCAGCACATCCAAATCCCCATCGTTATCATAATCGGCCCAATGACCATCGCTCATGTGCAAGCCTATGATATCGGCATTCATGTCGGTGAAATGATCGTTCCTGTCGTTGCGGTAAACTTTTGATACGGGCCCAAGGGTCGATTCGCCGGTCAAAAGCAAATCCAAATCCCCATCGTGATCCATATCGCCCCAATCGAGTGAACCTGACCTGACTGAAATAAACCCCGGGAAAACAGGGATAAAATATTGGTTGTTTTGGTTGTTAAACAACTGGGTTTCCACTCTCCCCTGCTGGGTTTCCCCATTGATGACCATATCCAGATCCCCATCGTTATCATAATCGCCCCAGGCTATATCACTCAATTTCAGGCCAATAATGCCAAAATTCACCCGTTCAAAGTGTCCTTTGTTGTTTCTGAACAATTCAGTCGCGACTAACCCATTGCTTACGTTTCCGCTGACGACGACATCCAGGTCACCATCCAGGTCAAAATCGGCAAATCGGGCCATACCAAACGAAACCTGCGGAAAGTCGGTTTGCAATGCTGAGAATTGATCGTTTCGGTCGTTTCTATAAATTTTGGTGATGGGGCCTTTGTCCGATTCACCTGTAATGAGCAGATCCTGATCGCCATCGCCATCATAATCGCCCCACTCAACCGATCCGTCACGAACGCCCGGGATGTTTAAGGGAACATACTGAAAACTGTTGGTGCGGTTGTTTTTGTAAAGCCGGGCTATTTTCAATCCGGCGGAAGTTTCGCCAATCATAAAAAGATCGGTTATCCCATCCAGGTTATAGTCGGCCCAATCCAAATCGCCCCTGAAAACGTTTACCACGTTCGTGGATACTTCTGTAAAATGATCGTTTTTCTGATTTCGATATAGTTTGGAATAAATGCCATGAGCGTTTCCTGAATAAAAATCTCCTGTTACAAATATATCAGGAAGGCCATCCTCATTGTAGTCTATCCAACAGTTGGCGCTTTCGCTTACTCCGGTAAGGCCTGCTTTTATGTCGGTAAATGTTTGCGCGTTTAACGTTAAGGAGATTGTTAATATGAATAAAAAGAAGAAGCGTTTTGGCATGGTCAAATTTTTTACAATATTATTGATTTTGTAGCTGAATTCAAAAAAAGCACAGCCGTTTATTTGGTTTCATTCTTAATTTCAAATATAATCCCCCTTATCTTCAAAGAAACACAATAGTTTATTTACTTTTGTGAAATATTTCACAGCAATTCATTTATCATGAAAATATCTCATATTGAACATCTTGGTATTGCGGTTAACAGTCTTGACGAAGCCATTCCTTATTACGAAAGCATCCTTGGCATTAAATGTTATGCCATTGAGGAGGTAAGGGATCAAAAAGTGAAGACTGCTTTTTTTCAAATCGGGCAAACAAAAATCGAATTA
>PCUL01000085.1:3813-4543 GCA_002771745.1 Bacteroidetes bacterium CG18_big_fil_WC_8_21_14_2_50_41_14 | reverse complement strand
CATCAAATACACCGAAAAACCACCTGAGATTGTGGTTGAAACCTACAATCAGCAAAACTCGCTGATTATCAGGGTAGCCGATAATGGTGTGGGCATGACCAAAGAAGTACAGCAGCACATTTTCGATCAGTTTTACCGCCGGCCAAGTGGCAACATACACAATGTAAAAGGTTTCGGACTTGGATTGAGTTATGTAAAAGCAATTATGACCGCTCATAGCGGAACCATCCACGTACACAGCGAACCCGGAAATGGCAGTATCTTTACCCTGACTTTTAATTGCACCAAATCATGACCAATGATCCTTACCTGCTCCTTGTTGAAGACGATGTTAATTTTGGTTCTGTACTCAAGAGCTACCTCGAACTAAATGATTTTAAGGTAGATTGGGTTTCAGATGGAAAGGATGCCAACGAAAAATTCAACCAGGGGAATTACCAGTTGATATTGCTTGATGTGATGCTTCCCAACGTGGATGGGTTCTCCATCGCAAAACAAATCAAGGCATCGGGTCGCAACATCCCCTTTATTTTTATTACGGCCAAAACCCTGCGCGAAGATGTGGTAGCCGGCTATAAAACCGGAGCCGACGATTACATCACCAAACCATTCGATTCGGAGATCCTGCTTTACAAAATCAAAGCCGTGCTCAGCAGGCATCAAAACAAACCTGAAACGGGCTCCCTAACAGGAATCCTGACCCTTGGCCATTTTTTATTTGACTACCGGT
>PCUL01000085.1:0-3720 GCA_002771745.1 Bacteroidetes bacterium CG18_big_fil_WC_8_21_14_2_50_41_14 | reverse complement strand
GGATGTGTACATCACCAAACTCCGAAAACACTTATCTTCAGACGCTTCCATTCAGATTATCACCATTCATGGGGATGGCTACCGGTTGGTTACAGAAGGCAAATGATGGTTCAGAAAAATCCCTTTCAGATATCCGAACTACCTGTTTAACAAACACATGGATAAGGCAATAACCATTTCTTCGTGAATCTCTGTGGCTTCTTTGTGTAACTCTGTGAAACAGCACCATTACCGGCGTGCGTTTGGCGATATCGTAACGTACGACAGCACTCCGCGTGCCAGAGTGGGGGTATCTGAATTAAATCCTGTTAATTCTCTTCTGCCCATTCTATTTTTTCCAATTCCCAATAGCTCCCATCAGAAAAGTCGATTTTTAGGATACCGAATTCGGTAGAGTAATATAGTTTATAAGCTCTTGAATCCAAAATCTCATGTTCCTGGGTAAAGACATCTCTTACCCAACGGTTCATCACGAAAAGACTGTCGATGTAAGGAGTGGCAGCTGTTGATAATGGTAGGTTGTAGTAAAACCCTCTTCCTACGGTTCCTTGAATAAAATCAATGGTAAATTCAGTTTTACCCTTTCTGTCAGGCAACATCTTTAAGTGAAAATAGTTACTGGCAAAAAACATCGTGTCAATATCCAGATAAATATCTTCCTCCTCTAATAAAAAATAATTTTTTGTATTAATTCCTTCAAGAACTTCATGCACTTTATTTACTCTATCCTTTGCAAATACAACAATGGTATCCTCGTTGTTTTTATGGAAAAACAGGGTTTCGCCCCCTTGGTAAGGGTTTTGCGCTTTCATCTCTTCAGTCAGTAAAAACTTACCAGTCAGGTGGTCTTTTTCATAGCTAAAACAAAGGCACAAAATACCAAGGGTTATAAACAATACAAATTTTAGGTGCTTCATTTTTCTAAAGTTTAATCATTTTGTAGGTCTTAATCCCATAATTGCCAACCACTTTTAAATAATAAACACCTTGGGAGTGATTGGTCAGGTCAATAGTTAAAGAATTCCCATTGGTATGGTAGGTAGCATAAATTTGTTCTCCGTAATAGTTATAAATAAAAATGGATCGTATTTTGGATATACCAGTTAAGACAAATTTTCCATTAGATGGATTTGGACTGATTACCAATTGATTTGCTTCCTCTTGTTTTTCTCCATCTACAACAGTTGATTCTTTTTTAATACCATTCACCACATTCCTGCTTGTGTAATTAAAAGTGGAGTCAATATCTGCCAAAGACCCTATATTTTTTGTAACAGGTATAATTTTTGCACTAAATAGACTGTTGTTCTCAGCTTTAAAACCTGGTAACATTTGTATCTTTTCAGTTGCAATTAAAGTTAGTGGTTTGTTTTCTAAAACAATGGGACTAAATCCATTATTAGTACCCAACGTTAAGATTCTTCCTGTAATTGCTGAAGATAATTCAGTATCTTCAAGATTGTTAATAAAAACATCTCTATTGGAATTTGATTTTCGATAAACTTTTAAATACTCAATGTCAAGTGAAGATGGGAAAGGACCCTGAGCGTAATTGCCATCATAAAAAGGACAGTCTGGAGTATTGTTACACATTTCGAGGCCAAAAATTATACTCAAAGGATCATTCGGAAAAAATGGGTTAATACTATAAAATCCCGGGGTAACATTATTACAATTAGTTAGCCAACCTTGCTGACCATTGATTGCCAAATACTTATAATCAATGCGCTTTATGTCATCATCAATCCTAAAAATAACCTTAATATCATCCCATTCAACAGAATATTTATGGTAATCCAAAGAGAAATCAGTATTATAATCTTCTGAAGTTGCACATTGTTCATGCGTATCGCTATTGCCACATTCACCATATTTATGTATTGTAATCAATGGTTCTTCTGTAGCTGCATGTGCAAATTCAAAAATATCAATTTCATCGCCACAGTCGCCAAACCCCCAAAATGCGGGTACAAAACCGGGGCCCTTTGGAATTTTTAGTGAGGCTTCAATTAATCCGTATCGATATTTTCCTTTGGTCCACACCTCATCCGTTGTATATGGATAATAATCATATGTTGGAGGGTCTGAATAATATGGGTTTTGGTACCATCCCGGTTCCTCTTTAAATTGAATCTTCATCTTTCCATCTTCAAATAGCAAATTTTCAGGTTGATTGTAGCAAAGAATAAAACTCCCCGGTTGGTTTCCCCAAGGAGTCCTCGTATACCATTCATCCAGGTCTATTTCGGAGTTAAAATCATCGCTATATACTAAAACCCAATCACCATGTTCAAAATAATTACAATCAAGGGTGTATATGCTAGTTGTCGACCAGTCTAATGTATGACATGAAGGAATTTCTTGACCAAAAGAACTCAATATTACTACAAAGAATAATAAAATGGAAAGCCTGAATATTTTCATCTTTTTAGTTTTAAGGGTTTAAAATGCTTTTTAAGGATAAGATTCAGCCCGAAAGCTGTTTTTCCAAGATTATAAAATGATTCTTTAAAAAAAATCGGTTGATTTAAGTTGTAGAGAAAAAAAGGCTGAATATTTAATGAATAATTGATATTGAATATGGAATGTTCAAGGTTTATGAAAACAACTAATTCTTTATATGGATCAAATTGCAAATCACCTGGAAAATCATTTCCATATAATCCAAAATTATATACTGGCTCATACTCTGCATTTTGAAAAAAATTAAAATTTATTCCAAGTCCGACACCAATAACACTACTCTTGAATTTAAAAGAATAGTCAATCAGTACAGGAATTTTAATTACTGAATAATTATGGCTGGCTTTTGCCAATACTCCTCCATCATGATAAGTTTCTTCAAAACTTTTTTTACCAAATATAACCCCTGATGAAAGACCAAATCGACTACTTTTCAGATTAATACAATAGAATAGATTAATACCTGTTTGAAAATTATACTTGTTCCTTATACTTCTAGAATCTGAATTTTCAAAATGATAAAACAAAATCGGGGAAATATTTAGTCCAATAGCAAAATTACGAGTTTTTACATCTTTTATTTGTGCATGTACGATGTCAGATAAATTGAAAATTATAAGGAAAATTATTATCTTTTTCATCACAAACCTCCTTTTTAGTTTGAAGTTTGTTGTTGTTTTACCTCATCCAACTCCTTCTTCAACTCAATAACATACAAGGTTAGCTCTTCAATTTTTTTAAGTAACAATGCATTCATCTCACCCAGTTCAATTCCGTCTTTAAGAACAGTTTCTTCTGTTGGCATATCGGGCAGGTGATTGTTGTCTGCAATGAATTTCTCTAACTGAAGCAGTGGCATCAGGCTGTATTGATCGTCAAACACTTCATCCCACCAGGCATCGAGTTTTACTTCTACTTCGTGTGCCCATATTTTGCCGGTTACTTTGAGTTCCATGGGCGTATCCACCTTGCCGATTAAAAATTCGTTCTTGCGTATAATAGTGTTCAGAGCCCCTCCCGCAAAAAACTGGATTTCACCACCTTGTGCCGGGCTGATTATTTTAATGGCCTGGTGGTTTGCATTGTTTCCCTTTGGTATCATTATTTTGGAAGCCTGTTCATTGTCGCTGCCCAACAACGTAAGAAAATCAGGGTCAACCCATTTGGTTGTTCCAACTTTTCCAATAATGGCATCATTCACACTGATATTTCCATTTACGTCAAGTTCCGATTTTGGCTCGTCAGTCCCAACACCCA
>PCUL01000140.1:481-4117 GCA_002771745.1 Bacteroidetes bacterium CG18_big_fil_WC_8_21_14_2_50_41_14 | reverse complement strand
GCAATTGATGTACTGTTCAAAGCGGTTGCAGTATAGGTTTCATCAGGTGAATCCTGACAAAGCGTTGTTGCTCCGGCTGTAAAGATGGTAGGTCCGGTAGAATCATTTACTGTCAGAGAAACATTTATTGAAGTAGTACTATTACCGGGAGCAAGAGTATCCGAAGGTTTATTTATTAAGTTAGCACCTGATAATACTACTGCACCATTTCTGGCGAGTAATCTGCCATCTATAGTTGCCGTTGTATTCATCGTTATGGAAGTTAATGCAAGTATGTTTCCTTTAAATGAGGTTCCGTTACCGATGGTTGCTGAACTGCCAACCTGCCAGGTAACATTTTTAGCCTGGGCGCCTCCGCTAAGGATAACATTTCCACCAGCTCCGCCAATGGTGGTAAAATCAGATGCAATCTGGAAAATCCATACTGCATTTGCATCACCTTGTGCATCAAGGGTCAGATCGCCGGATTGTATTAAAAGGGTAGATGTTGATTTATAAATGCCCGGAGCAAGTGTTAAACCACCCTGATCGCCAGCTACAGTGGCAGGTGCAGGTGATGAGGCTCCTTCAGCAAATAGGTATGCATCGGTAAGGTCTTGTTTGGCTTGTATAAGCATTGCAGCTACTCCCGGAGGAGCAATATCATCAGAAGCATAGATAGCTCCATCCACAACAATGGCCGGAGGAAATCCGGTAATAGAACTGCGAACACCGGGGCTTAACCCAACATCCACACCTGTAATTATACTGAATCCTGTGCTGCTGATTGCCGTACCGGCCAGAATACCAAAGTTGCCAGCCGAATTAAGGGTGACGTCCAACGTATTTACTGATGAACAACCACCGGTAACAACAACATTATAGTTGGATGCACTATCAGATAGGGTTGCAGGATTAATAGTAAGCGTGTCATTTGTTGCTCCTGAAATATTACCTCCATCAATCAAGTTTACAATTCCCCTTCTCCATTGGTAGGTAAGACCAGAACCTGAAGCGTCCACAATAAAGCTGACAGAATCTCCAACACATACTGTTTGGTTAACAGGCCACATGGTGATGATGGTTTCAGTATTAACCGTTAAAGCAGCATTTATTGAAGTATCGTTTGAGCATATTCCCATGATAACAACATTGTAGTCCAATGCTGCATCAGTTAAGGCAACAGGATCAATTGTAAGCGTGTCATTTGTTGCTCCTATTATATTATTGATTCCTTTTCTCCACTGATAAGTAAGTCCGGTACCTGTGGCGGCTACTGTAAAACTGACAGAATCTCCAATACATGCTATTTGATCAACAGGTTGTGTGGTGATGGCCGTGACTTCATTTACTGTTAATCTAACATTTATTGAAGTATCGTTTGAGCATGTTCCCATAACAACAACATTATAGTCTAAGGCTGCATCAGTTAAGGTAACGGGATCAATTGTAAGCGTATCATTTGTTGCGCCTATTATATCTACGATCCCTTTTCTCCACTGATACGTAAGTCCTGTACCTGTGGCGGCTACTGTAAAACTGATAGAATCTCCGACACATGCTGTTTGATCAACAGGTTGTGTGGTGATGGCCGTGATAGCATTTACTGTTAAACTAACATTTATTGAAGTATCGTTTGAGCATGCTCCCATGACAACAACATTATAGTCTAAGGCTGCATCAGTTAAGGCAACAGGATTAATAGTAAGTGTATCATTTGTTGCACCTATAATATCTATGATTCCTTTTCTCCACTGATACGTAAGTCCTGTACCTGTGGCGGCTACTGTAAAACTGATAGAATCTCCGACACATGCAATTTGACTTGCAGGCTGTGTGGTAATATTTGTGATAGTATCAACTGTTAAAGAAACATTGATAGAAGTATCTGGTGGTGGAGTAGTTCCTGAAACAACAACATTATAGTCTGTTGCAGCATCTGAAAAACTTACAGGATCAATTGTAAGCGTATCATTTGTTGCGCCTATAATATCTATAATTCCTTTTCTCCATTGGTAGGTAAGGCTATCACCTGTTGCAATTACTATAAAACTAACCGAATCTCCTTCGCATACAATCTGATCAGTTGGTTCTGTTGTGATAACAGGAGGGCTTGCTACAAAGCAACCGGGAGGCATAATGGCCGTTATTGCGGAGGTGTTCAATGCGCCAACGGTTGTTAGTGCCCTGCCATCCAGATTAACCCCTGTGGTTAAGTCGATACTTCCATTGTTGACGACTATTGTTCCTACGAATTCTGAAAAGTCGGTTATGCTCACAGCACCAGAAACCAGCCAAAACACATTTTTCGATTGGGTTCCATTTTGTAAAATAACTTTTGAGTAATTGTTTGTTGAAAGGGCACCATATATCTTGATAATGAATACTGCATCGGCATATCCCATTGCATTCAGGTAAAGTGTATCGGTAAGAGATGCGGCTGCGTTCATGATATAAGTATGCGGTGTAAGAACCAGGTTGTGGCCTAAAAGATCGGGCCTCATCAATTCAATATCATAAGGCATCGCGTTCAGCGTGCTATAGATATTTAGTAAATCGGATGCCGCTTGTGCAGTTGAACCATCCGGGATTGGATGAATAGCTCCTGTTACAAATAAAGGATTGAATCCTGTCGTTAAACCATTGTTCGAACCCACATCACCTGTAACGTAGGTAATGCCAGCGTTTGTAACTGGCCCGCCGGAAGAAAAAATCGTATAACATGCTATAGAAAGAAGATCAGGGGCTGCCGGTCCTGTAAGGATAGGAGCTCCGCATCCTGAAGGGAGGTATATCATCGATTGTGATACGCCGATGGCACCGTTGATAGCTAGTGCCCTTCCTTCAAGGGTATCGCCGGCAACCATGTTAATGGCCGCGTTGTTCGCCACAATAGTTCCCCGCATGGTGGTATTGGCGGCCAAACTTACTAATCCTTCTATTTTCCAGAAAACATTGCAAGCCTGAGCTTCGTTGATTAAATGAACTTTTGAATTGGCGTTTGCGCCGAACGTGCCTTGTATTTGAAAAATCCAAACAGCATTTGGATCACCTTGTGCATCCAATGTTAAATCTAAGTTAAGTGTTGCCGGCTCACCAATAGCATACACTCCCGGAGGGAGAATGGCTCCGTTGCCAAGCAAAGGTGCCGGAAAAAAAGTGGGTATGGCTGCAGCGAGTTCTCCGTAGGCAAGCAATAAGTCTGCCGCTGCCAGAGCACTTTGACCATCACCCGGGTGCAATTGACCATCCACATTTCCAAAGCCTGAGATGGGACCGCTATTCGAGCCCACATTGCCTGTAACTTGCGTTAGATATTCTGTACCTGCATTAGTAACTGCCCCAACTGTTGTGAACAGAGCAAAATCAGCAGAAGTGCCTAAATTGGGCGCTTGTCCGAAATTTACTTGCGGTAAAGAAAACAATAAAGTAACAGTTGTTACAATAAATAGTAATGACCTTTTCATTATCATTGGTTTTAAGTTGTACGTTAGATTTTTACGTTGCAAAGTTCACTTGATTCTAACCTAAATGTGCTACATAAATAAGTTTAAAAGTTACATCTTTCACATATTTATCTGAGACTCTGATTTCCAGGTTATTTTTAGTGGATTTTCTGATGTTAGCAGTTTACTGATAAGTAAGCCATCGAAACAA
>PCUL01000140.1:183-425 GCA_002771745.1 Bacteroidetes bacterium CG18_big_fil_WC_8_21_14_2_50_41_14 | reverse complement strand
TTGATTTCAAGGTAATCAACTAATTGTACTTCATCTTATTTCCTTGGAATAATATCAATGATCACCGTACGGTTATAAAAGCGTTCCTCAGGATATTTGTTGTTAAATGGTGATAGTGACTGATCCTCACCAAGACCGGCGACTTCAAATTTCACATTCTTGCGACCAGCTTTCGATACCCCTTTTTCAAGAATACGTTTGACGCCGTTGGCTCTTGCCAGGGATAATTTCTGGTTGTTCTC
>PCUL01000140.1:0-147 GCA_002771745.1 Bacteroidetes bacterium CG18_big_fil_WC_8_21_14_2_50_41_14 | reverse complement strand
TACCGTAGCATTGTCCGAAATTTTTGGTGTTACGACTTCAAGGAGGTACTTTTCATACATATTGATGGCCACCGATTTATTGAATTCATAAAGAATGCTGAACCTCATCGATTCCTCAGTTTTGGCCGGTGTCCAAAGTACCATGTG
>PCUL01000089.1:967-1444 GCA_002771745.1 Bacteroidetes bacterium CG18_big_fil_WC_8_21_14_2_50_41_14 | reverse complement strand
AGGCTTTTGTCGTTAACTCAAAATAGACTAATGATTGAACTATTAGACAAAAGGCACAACCGAAGCGATTTTGACTGCGGGAAAGAGCTTCTTAATAACTACCTGAAGAATCAAGCCGGACAAGATGTAAAAAGAAAATTGTCTGTTTGTTTTGTGTTGTCAGAAAATGAAACTAACATTATTCAGGGATTTTACACACTTTCAAACTACGGTATTCCTTTAAACAGCTTTTCCGAACAAATTCAAAAAAAACTTCCTAAGTCTTACACCTCAGTTCCTACTACCCTACTTGGCAGATTGGTAATTAGTAAAAAGTATCAAGGACAAGGAATTGGAAAAATCTTGCTTATTGATGCACTAAAAAGGAGTTATGATAACTCACAAGTAATTGGTTCATTCGCCGTTGTGGTTGACCCGATTGACGAAGAAGCAGTAAGGTTTTATAAAAAGTATGACTTTATCGGGCTTCCGGACAGC
>PCUL01000089.1:0-862 GCA_002771745.1 Bacteroidetes bacterium CG18_big_fil_WC_8_21_14_2_50_41_14 | reverse complement strand
CAATTTTTATGTATTAATTATCAATTAATTAACTAACTATTTTATTATGAACCAGTACGAAACCGTTTTCATTTTAACTCCCGTTTTGTCTGAAGATCAGATGAAGGAAGCGGTAAAAAAGTATGAGACTTTTCTCATCGACCATGGCGCCGAGATTGTGCACCGTGAAAACTGGGGATTACGCAAACTCGTATATCCCATCCAAAAAAAATCCACCGGATTTTATAACCTGTTTGAATATCTGGCTCCTGGTGATCTGATCGCCAAGATTGAGATTCAACTGAAACGCGACGAACGTGTTCTTCGCTTCCTGACCGTTAAACTCGACAAACATGCCATCGCATACAACGAGAAAAAACGGAGAAACAAAGCCGCAGAGGCAGTAGCCGAAAAGGAAGCATAATTTATTCATCAATTAAATTAAAGAACAATGGCACAACCTAATTCAGATATCAAATATTTAACTCCGATTGCAGTCGACACCAAAAAGAAAAAATACTGCCGGTTTAAAAAAAGTCGCATCAAATACATCGACTATAAAGATGCTAACTTCCTGCTCAAATTTGTAAACGAACAGGGAAAATTGTTACCTCGTCGTTTAACAGGTACTTCAACAAAATATCAAAAGAAAGTGGCACAGGCTGTTAAGCGCGCCCGTCACCTGGCTTTAATGCCTTATGTAGCTGACTTACTAAAATAAAGGAGGGAAAAGAAATGGAAGTAATTCTTAAACAAGATGTAAACGGTGTAGGTGATAAAAATGACCTCTTAATCGTGAAAAATGGATTTGGAAGAAACTATCTGATCCCCAAAGGACTGGCAGTTTTAGCTGACAAATCAGGAAAAAAAGTATTGGCCGAAT
>PCUL01000001.1:17662-18793 GCA_002771745.1 Bacteroidetes bacterium CG18_big_fil_WC_8_21_14_2_50_41_14 | reverse complement strand
CTGATTATCAAATTTATAATCTCGATAAACTAACCTATGCCGGCAACCTGGAAAACCTGAAGGACATCGACAAAAAACCCAACTATAAGTTTGTTTTGGGCGATATTGTGAATGGCGAATTCATCCTTGATTTGTTTAAGAAACATCAGTTTGATGGGGTTATCCACCTGGCTGCCGAGTCGCATGTGGACCGTTCCATCGAAAATCCCATGGAATTCGTCATGACCAACGTAATCGGCACAGTGAATCTGCTGAATGCAGCCAACGCCATCTGGAAAGGCAACTATTCCGGCAAACGGTTTTATCATGTTTCCACGGATGAAGTGTATGGCTCGTTGGGAAACGAAGGCTTTTTTTATGAAAATACTGCCTACGATCCACACAGCCCGTATTCGGCCTCCAAGGCCAGTTCCGACCACTTCGTGAGGGCTTATCAGGACACTTATGGTTTGCCGGTTATCATTTCAAATTGTTCAAACAATTACGGCCCCAACCAGTTTCCCGAAAAGCTGATTCCCTTGTTTTTGAATAATATCCGCAACAACAAGCCATTGCCTGTTTATGGTAAAGGCGAAAACGTCCGCGACTGGCTTTATGTGGAAGACCATGCCACCGCCATTGATGTGATTTATCATCAGGGAGCCGACGGTGAAACCTTTAACATCGGAGGTCATAACGAATGGAAAAACATCGACCTGATCAAGGTGATGTGCAAGGTGATGGACAAAAAACTGAGTCGTGAACCGGGAACCAGCGAAAAATTGATAGCTTACGTTACTGACCGTGCCGGTCACGATTTGCGCTATGCCATCGACAGCACCAAGTTGCAAAACCAGTTGGGATGGAAACCTTCACTTCAGTTTGAAGAAGGCATCGAAAAAACCATCGACTGGTACATGCAAAATGAAGAATGGCTTAAGAATGTAACTACAGGGGCCTATCAAAAGTATTATGACAGCATGTATAAGGACAGGTAGGCATCACCCCAAACCCCTGAAGGGGCTTTGAATTGTTGTTTCAATTATAGTAATTGTTGATAATAAGGTCTGGAAATATATTAATGTGAATCATAAAGATAAATCCAAAAGTCCCCTTTAGGGGATTCCAGCCTGCGGTTGGCAGGTAGGGGTG
>PCUL01000001.1:17321-17644 GCA_002771745.1 Bacteroidetes bacterium CG18_big_fil_WC_8_21_14_2_50_41_14 | reverse complement strand
CCTTTAGGGGATTTAGGGGTTCGAGGCCAATTGTTTAGTGAAGTAGCTTATAATTCAAATACTTATGAGCATAGGGAATAATGTTTCAATGTTTTACGATGCGAAACCTCATATTTTTGAGAAAGCAAAAATATTGAGAAAGCATATGACCTTATCCGAACAAGCATTGTGGGAGTGTCTGAAAGGAAAGCAGATTTTGGGATTGCGATTCAGACCACAGCATCCGATAAGCACGTACATAACTGATTTTTATTGTCATCCTATAAAACTTGTCATAGAAGTAGATGGTGGATACCATAAAACAAACGACCAAATTGAACATG
>PCUL01000001.1:718-17273 GCA_002771745.1 Bacteroidetes bacterium CG18_big_fil_WC_8_21_14_2_50_41_14 | reverse complement strand
GAAAAAAAGTAGGGTAAACCCCTCCTCATGCGGTTAGTATTTTGAAAACACTTTAAAAAATAAAAAGATGAAAAAAATCAATTTCCTAATTGGATTGTTCATGGTGGTAAGCCTTACCTTTGTTTTTACCTCCTGCAAAAAAGACCAAAACACCGTCAACGAAACTTCTTCATCCAGTGATGATGCCCTTGCCGAGAGAATTTACGACAACGTAAGCAATATAGCCGATGAAGCTTATTCCGAAAAATCAGGTACTTTGAAATCGACTGATGTAAGGCGATTGTTTCTTGGCGACTGTGTTGAAATCTCGCTCGATACCGTTTCTGTCCCCCATGCCCTGATCATTGATTTCGGTACAGAAAATTGCCTGTGCAATGATGGCCGCTACCGCAGGGGTAAAATCATCGTCAGTTTCACAGGTCGGTACAGACATCCCGGCACGGTGATCACCCATGGTTTCGATGGATATTATGTTGACGACAATAAAGTTGAAGGTACCAAAGTGGTGACCAACATGGGCTTTAACGCGGACAGTAACATGTATTATCAAATTGAAGTGGTGGGAGTTATATTTAAAGCCAATGATGGTGGTACTGTGAGTTGGACCTCCTCCCTGATCAGGGAATGGGTCGAAGGTCTTAGAACATTTACCCTTTGGGATGATGTTTATTTGATTTCAGGTACATCGAGTGGTATCAGAGCCGATGGTCAAACATGGCAAAGGGTAACCCTTACACCGCTTAGAAAAGAACTTGGATGCAGGCATTTTGTATCAGGAACCCTCGAAATTACACCTGGTGAACGACCCATACGGATCCTTGACTATGGAACGGGAGAATGTGACAATATCGCGACTTTATTGGTAAACGGAGTGGTTTACACTATTTATCTTCCTTAATAAAGAACTCATAAAACCTGAAATAGGACGAGTTGCAAAGAACACGGTTTTGCAACTTGTCCACTCTGGTTTTATATATACTATTTTTGCCCTCAAACCATAAAAGGAAGTTTTGACAAGGGAAGAGTTTAAATCTATTTTCGACCAACATTTCGATATCGTGAGAAACTATATCTTTTATCGGTGTGGAAATACTGACCTGGCCTCTGATGTGGCCCAGGAAACTTTTTTAAAAGTCTGGGAGAAACAAGAAGCGTTTAAAAGCAACAATGTAAAAGGATTGCTTTTTAAAATATCAGGCGATTTGTTTATCAGCCACTACAGAAAGCAAAAAACCAGGCTTAATTACCATCTTCAGGTAAAACCCGAATATTTGCAACAAAACCCGGAGGAGATACTGCAATTTGAGGAACTGCAAAAAAGTTACGACCACGTGCTTCGTATTATGCCTGAAAAACAAAGGGTTGTTTTTTTGATGCACAGGCTTGATGAACTAAAATACCATGAAATTGCCGGGCATCTTGGATTAAGCGTTAAAGCCATTGAAAAACGAATGAAACTGGCCATTGAATTCATTAGAAAAAATTTAAATAATTGAATGATAATAATCTACATATAAACAAAATGCCAGGCGAAGGCGATATTGAAGATTTCTTTAAGAAAGTTGATGTGGCCTATCATAAATCCCCGGAGGCTGTTTGGGAGCATCTAACTAAGAAAATTGGTGAACAACCTTTGGCGGTTAGAAAAAACTATTTCTCACGCCCTTGGATTTCAATAGCTGCAGTTTTTTTGATGTTATTTGGGATATTGGCAGTACTGAAGTACTACACCATCGAAATTCAAAGCCACAAAGGGGAACATCTGGTCTACAGCCTTCCTGATGGATCCAAAGTGAGCTTAAATGCCGAATCTAAACTGACCTTTCATCCTTTTTGGTGGCGTTTTTCCAGGAAACTGAATATTGAAGGCGAAGCTTTTTTTGCAATTGAAAAGGGTCGGCCGTTTCAGGCTGTTTCACGTGCCGGCAAAACGGTGGTTTTAGGCACCAGTTTTAATATTTATTCCAGAAATGGCAAGTATCAGGTGTCGTGTTTCACAGGAAAGGTTAAAGTGGTTTCTCCCGGTAAACAGGAGGCCATGCTGCTGCCTTTCTTTTCGGCAGAAATAATGCCTGATGGGAAGATAAGCGTTAATGAGTTTACCGACAAGATAAAAACCACCGACTGGATGAACAATATGTTTAGTTTTACCTCCGTTCCTCTATTGAGCGTTATTAAGGAGGTTGAAAGGCAATATAATATTGAAATTGAAACAAATGTTTCTCCTGATTTAATTTATACCGGCCATTTTCAAGGGAAAAGAGATGTTGACGAAATCCTTAATTTGCTTTGTAAGCCCTTTGGGCTAAAATTCGAGAAAATTTCGGAACGAAGATACAGGATTAACTAAATGTCCGCATGCTAAGGAAACCAATCATTGCATTTTTTATTATCATGCTTTTAACCTGTGGTAACCTGTTGGCACAAGAAATTGTGGTGTCGGCAAATGATCAACCCTTAAACCTTGTCCTTGCCCAACTCATAAAAGAAAACAATGTAAGTATCTCTTTTAACGATAGTGGTTTATCCAATTTTCAGGTAACGGCAAATTCGAGGTTCAAATCGCTTGAAGAAGCAATATCCTTTTTGATCAGCGACCTGCCCCTCGCCTACGAGATAAGGGGAGAAGTACTCGTTATTTTTCCAAAAAAGAGCGAAAAAAGACAAAAAAAATGGACCCTCTCAGGCAGGGTTATTGAACAGGGAAGTGCCGAACCACTTCCTTATTCCAATCTAATGATCGACAACCGGGGGACTATTACAGACATGATGGGGAATTTTTCCGTGAGTTCGGAAACCGATAGCATTTTTAGCATCAAAATTTCTCACTTGGGTTATTACATCCTCGACACGATTGTAACAGGTTCTTCACCGATGAACTTTGAGTTGGTCCCTTCCAGTTTTGGGCTGTCTGAAGTGGTTATTGAAAACAGCCGGGTAGACCGATCAGGCCAGTATGGGCAAAATGCTGGTTTGATCAAGCTAAACCACCGTGTTGCAGGCTTTCTGCCTGGTTATGGTGATAACTCGGTTTTTAACCTGCTCAGGCTCCAACCCGGAATCCTGGCAGCCGGTGAGCAAACCAATGAGTTGATTATTTGGGGCAGTTACGAAGGCCACAGCAAAGTAGTTTTTGATGGTTTCACCATGTATGGTTTGAAAAATTTTAACGACAACATCAGTTCTTTTAATCCGCTGATGGCCAAAGACATTGAAGTGTATAAAGGAGGATGGGATGTGAAGATGGGAGAACGTGTGGGAGGAATAGTGAATATTACCGGCAAGTTGGGAAACATCAACAAAACCTCGTTTGAATTTGTGGCCAATAACATGACACTTAACGCTTTGATAGAGGTTCCAATCGCCAAAAAAGGTTCCCTCATCCTGGCTTTTCGTCATACCTATTATGATCTCTACGACCCCAGTGATTTATCGGTTTTAGTTAAAAGAAACAACGATGCCGATACCACTAACGATGCTAATGTGGTCATAAAACCTGATTATAAATTCAGGGATATAAATGTAAAATACGCTACACGGCTTGGAAAACATGATGATTTGTTCTATGTGAGTTTTTATGGTGGAATCGACAACTTCTCGTACCATATTGATGAAATTTTCAGGACTTACCAACTGCTTAAAAACACCAAAGAAGAAAACTCCCAAAGTGGAGGTTCGGTTTATTATGGAAAAAAGTGGAGTGCCATGGCCAGAAGTCATTTTTCTTTTAGCTACTCTTCTCTCAGGTCAAAATTCTCTAACGATTTCAAGTTGGTTTTTCCCCAAATAAGCAAAGTAAATCAAATCGAAAACAAAAATACCGACAACAGGCTTACCGAAGTTTCCGTAAAAGTGGACAACAGTTTCAACCTGGGCAGTTGGCATACCCTGGAAACGGGGGCGGAAATCATTTCAAACAGGGTCGCGCTGGTGGAAGACACTTTTAATGTGAACTACCTGAACATGCAAAACAAATCGCCACGTATTAATTTGTATGGACAGGATGTTATAATGTTAGGTAACCAGGTGATTGTAAAACCAGGGTTGAGATTAACCTATGCCAATTTGGTACGAAAGCCTTATGTAGATCCGAGGTTATCGGTTACGTATGTTGCCAGTAAAAAGTGGAGAATCAATCTGGCCTGGGGGAAATATCACCAGTTTATCACCCGAAGTTCGGTACTGGATGAACAAGGGAACTACAAATACCTGTGGACTGTATGCGACAATTTAGAAGTCCCAGTACTATCGGCGGAGCATTATGTTGCCGGCACCTCATTTAATTTATCAGGATTTACCTTTAGCATGGAAGCTTATTTTAAAAACACGAATGGATTGACACGGTTTATCAGGTCAGAGGCCCATGATATTCAGGATATTTTTTCTGGAAGAAGCCAAAGTTATGGGGTTGATGTAATGCTTAAACAAGATGTTCAGTTGCATTCGTTCTGGGTTTCGTACTCCCTGAGCAAAACCGAAGAGCTTTTTACCTATTTCCTTAACGGAAAATACCGCCGTGCCCCGCAGGATCAGCGCCATGAGCTGAAGCTGGCCGGTTCGCTGAATTTTGATCCCTTCTTTTTTTCTGCCGACTATGTTTATGGTTCCGGTTTCCCGGATTTCGTTTACAGTCAGCAAACAGGAAGTGAATCAACAACATACCATAAGACCTATAGCAGACTGGATGTTTCAGTGGTGTATAAATTTTTGAATCGCAAGTTGAAAGGGGAGGCCGGACTTTCTGTTTTAAATGTATTAAACCGTCAAAACTTTAAGCTCGAGAACTTTGAGCGCATTCCAGCCGGACAAACCAGTACCATCAATATCTATGCGGAAGCCATTCCGTTTACACCTACCTTGTTTTTAAAGATTTATCTGTAAACCACACGTTTGGTGACCTTAACGCCATTTTGTTCAGCCACAATTAAATACATTCCTTTGGGGATTTGTTTTCCCGGATTCCAGTCATAGGTGTGGATTTCCTGGTCGGATATTTGCACTATTTTTCGCCAAACTGCTTTCCCCGAAAGGGAAAAAACGGACAGGTTAATTTCGGCTTTTTTTGTGGAAACTATTTTGATTTCGAGTTGCTTATCAAATGGATTGGGGTTGACATTTAAAGAAATAGTGCTGGCGTTGTTTTCATCGATACCACTTCCAATATAGGCTTTGGCCTTTGAAAAGTACAAGGGGGTGTACCCGTTTCGGTGCGACTGCCATACAACATATACAAAGTTACTTTCAGGCTGAGTTGCTTCACCCCAAAAAAGTGCCGGGTCGGTATCAGCGATATTGTTGTGGGTAATGTTTGTAGTGTCGTTGTCTGAGTAAAATCCAAATGAACCATAAACCTCACTGTTATCACCTGTTCCGGATGAAAAAGTTAACACGTGAGGTTCATCGTATTCGTATTTTACCGGCATAACCCAGGCAATAAGAGATGGATGGCTGATGTTTGGTAGATTGTAGGTGTTTATTGTATTGATCGGTGGTCCCCACCAACCCTGTATTGCGTATGTGTAAAGTTGGTTTTCCTTTACCCAAACAATGCTTTCAATTCCCAAATCCGTCGATCCTGAATTGAGGTTAAGTTGGGTATTATTGCCTGTAGTATCAATTGGTTCAGCTTGTTGCCAAAATCGTGTTTGTGTTATCGGATCGTAATCGTAATAATGGTAGTAAAGATGAAGCGAGTCGCCATCTTTTCTTTGTACATAGGCATATTCATAATTGTATTTCACATCAGTAACCGACAGTGAATCAATCTTTATTAAATTCTCAAGTGAAATACTGTTCCCGTTGATGACCGATGTAGCTGACCATGCAACTGAATCTTGTATCCATCCGATAATCGGATGATAATCGTATTCATGTGACGTAATCAAATGGGATTTAGCACCGGGCGAGGAGGTAAGCTGATAGGTTTCCCCGATGGTAAAATCGTTTTCAACTACCGAAGCATATATTTCCGTGTTTCCTAAACTATCGGATAAAAACAACAAAAACCCCTTGAAAAGATTCGAGTATGCATTGTAAAACAGCGGACTTGTATAATTGGATGCTCCTGAAATCATAAGGCTTTCAGGTGTTAATGTGGTGATATTTCTGCTCCAGATGGCTGATTTACAAGTGTCGCAATATCGTTTTTCATAAAAAAGATATAGTTGATCATAGTTGATAAGCCAGCTGGAAGGATTGCTGTTAAAACTTGTAGAATCTGTAACCGGACTGCAATCCGACCAGCTGTATATTCCTTGTGCTATGGCATGGAAATTCACTAAAAATATCATTGCCAACACTAAAATAGAAAGTAGTTTTGATTTCATATGCAGGATGTTTTTTTGTTGCAGTAAAGATATTCTTTTTTGTTCTGAACAACAATGTTTTTGGGGTTATTTTGCTTTTCCGGAAAAATTATTTAAAATTCATTTGATAAATTGGAAAATTATGCCGTATTTTGCACTCCCTTTTTGAACACCAATTAAACTAAGGAAAGATGTCAAGAATTTGTGAAATTACCGGAAAGAAAGTGATTACTGGAAACAATGTTTCCCACTCTAATATTAAAACAAAAAGAAGGTTTCATCCCAATTTGCAAACCAAAAGGTTTTTTATCCCCGAAACCGGTGAGTGGGTAACTCTGAGAGTAAGCGCCAATGGGCTTCGTACCATCAACAAAAATGGTATCAGCATCGCTTTAAAAGATGCCGCGGCCAAAGGATTTTACAAAGCCTGATCTGAAAATATATTCAAAAAAAAACTGTACCGGATTCCGGTACAGTTTTTTTTTGGCTGTAACTTTCAATTACAAATTGCGTTTGATTAATTCGGCAATGCTGCTCGACAGGTTATCGAAAACCTCCTCACGCGAACCATCGGCATTTACCCGGTGGTATTTATTTTGTTTCTGATAAAATTCAATCACGGGCTCGGTTTTTTCGCGATATTGTTCAAGCCGGTTTACAATCAGGTCGGTACTCAAGTCGTACAACCTGGCGGTTTCGGGGCTCTGAGCTCTTGCCGACAAGCGTTTCAGGGCATTGAGTGTGCTGATTTTTAGTTCGATCATAGCCGACACGCGCATGTTTTCCCTTTGAAGTAATCCGTCCAGAATATAAGCCTGGACGATGGTACGAGGGAATCCTTTGAAGATAAAGCCGTTGGCATCGGGATGCGTGCTGATTTTTTCAGCGATCAGTTTAATGGGGATTTCGTCCGGTACAATCTCTCCTTTGTCCATGTAAGGTTTGGCCAGTTTGCCCAATTCGGTTCCGTCTGCAATTTCTTTGCGCAGCATTTTCCCTGTAGAAATATAGACCAAATTGTGTTTTTTGGCCAGCATATCGCCTTGGGTACCTTTGCCTGAACCGGGTTTGCCGAGCAGTACGATGTTGGTATATTCTTTTTCCTTGTTGGTTTCAATTATTTCAACAAGGCTGTTAAAAATCCCATCCAGGCTTCCTACTCCATTAAGCTTGAAGTATTTATTCTGTTTTTCATAATAGTCGGCAACAGGTGTTGTCTTGTCTTCATATTCCTGTAACCTGAACTTGATTACTTCTTCCGAATCGTCCACCCGGTTTGATGTTTCCGCTCTCAGCATTAACCTTTCGGTGAGTTCTTTATAAGGCACATCCAAACTCAGCATCATGTGTAAACTTGTGTTCAGTTTCAGGAGTAATCCATCCAGAATATAGGCCTGCACTACCGTTCTGGGAAAACCATCGAACAAGATACCCCGCGTATTGGTATTCATCGTGATACGTTTTTCGATGAGTTGAACAATCATTTCATCAGAAACCAAACCACCCTTGTTGATAATGTCTTTTGCTTTTTTTCCTAAATCAGAACCTTCTTCAATCTCTACCCTGAGCAAATCACCAGTAGAAATATAGGTGAGGTTGTATTTTTCGAGTAGTTTTTTCGATTGCGTTCCTTTACCCGCGCCGGGCGGGCCAAATAGTGCAATGTTCAGCATGATTTTTTGAGTTTAGGTTCAACAATTTTATAGATGTCTTTCGTGTTACGTCCCAGACCGTTGTAGTCCAAACCAAATCCCACGATAAAATCATTGGGGATTTGAATGCCGATGTAATCAATTGTAAATTCTTTTTGAAATGCAGATGGTTTAAACAACAAGGTAGCAACTTTTACCTCCGCAGAGCCCATGTCATTAAGTCGTTCAAGAATTTTCTCCATGGTAATCCCCGTGTCGATAATGTCTTCCAGGATAATAACCGATCTGCCTTTCACTTCTTCATTAAAACCAATGAGTTCACGTACCTGCGTGGTCGACTGGGTACCTGTGTATGAGGATAGCTTTACAAAGCTAATCTCGCACGGAATATTGACTTTTTTTAATAAATCGGCTGCAAACATGAACGAACCATTGAGGATAACCAAAAAAAGAGGGGTTTTCCCCTTAAAATCGGTGTTCAGTTGGTCGGCTATGCGCGTAATGGTTTCATCAATAGTGGCGTAGCTGATAAAAGGTTCAAACTGTTTGTCGTGTATCTGGATAGTGTTCATCTCTGGTAGAATCGGTACTTTAATAAATTGATTTCAATGTATTGAAATAGAAACCGACAAAGATAACACAACGGGTTCATTATCCTAGCCCTAATTTGTTATTTTTGCCAACTCTGTTATCAAGAAAAGATTGATTTATGAAAGCAGTTGTAAGTATCATTATGGGCAGCACATCTGATTTAAAGGTGATGCAGAAGGCTGCTACATTTTTTGATGAAATGGGAATCCCATTTGAAATCAATGCCCTCTCGGCGCACCGCACACCTGAACAAGTGGAGCAATTTGCAAAAAATGCCGAAGCAAATGGTATTAAAGTAATCATTGCAGGAGCAGGAATGGCCGCTCACTTGCCGGGAGTAATTGCTTCCATGACCTCGGTTCCAGTCATTGGAGTCCCCATCAATGCCACACTCGATGGTATGGACGCATTGCTGGCCATTGTGCAAATGCCTCCCGGGATTCCTGTAGCCACCGTGGGTATTGATGCAGCGTTGAATGCAGGAATACTGGCCGCTCAGATGATGGCTACAGGAGATCCGGTACTTCTAAAGAAATTGCATGCTTATAAAGAAGCATTGAAGGAAAAAATTGTGAAAGCCAACGAAGAACTGGCTCAGATCAAATTCAGGTTTAAAACCAATTAGTTTACCGGAAGTTTTCTAACCAGTAAAAGCCCGTCGCGTACCGAAAGCATGACCTGTTCCACACGCGGGTCTTCGGCCACCAGCTTGTTAAGTGACACAATACCTGCCGTTTCTTTTTCAGTAGCTGCAGCAGGTTTTATCACTTTTCCACTCCACAGTACATTGTCGATCAGGATAAAACCTCCGGGTTTTAGTTTTTCAAAAGCCATTTGATAGTAATCCGCATATTGCTCTTTGTCGGCATCGATGAAAATTAAATCGAAGTTATTTTTTAGCTGTGGGATTATTTCAATGGCATCTCCGATGATCAATTCAATTTTTGATGCCTCCGGCGACAGGGCGAAATTTTTTCTGAGCATGGATTCCATTTCCTCGTTCACCTCCAGGGTGATGAGTTTGCCATCGGGTTGCAGGCCTTTGGCCAGTGCCAATGCAGAATATCCGGTAAATGTACCGATCTCAAGGACGTATTTAGGTTTGATCATAAAGGAGATCATCTCCAGAAACTTTCCCTGTACTTTCCCTGACAACATGCGGGGATAATAGGTGGTAAGCTGTGTTTGACGGTTGATGGCGTACATCAACTCATCTTCATCAGTAGTATGTTGCTCGATGTAAGCTGCTATTTTTTTATCGATCATGCTTATTTGCTTTGGTAAGTATGTGTGCTCTGCTTGTTATCGTCCAGAACTTCATTGGCTACATCCATCACCTGAGCAGCGGTAATTTGATCCATCTCATGAAGTAATTCTTCAATCGACTGCACCTTTTCGTAAATCAGGTGCGATTTGGCGATGCCCAGCATTTCGTTTAAAAACGATTCGCCACCAATGGCCACCTGACCTTCAATTTGTTTTTTTGCCCTGTGAAGTTGTATCGTTCCCAGGGGTTTTTCGCGCATGATTTTAAACTCCTTTCGGATGATCTGGAGGCTTTTTTCAACCATGTTTTTTTCGGTGCCGAAGTACACCCCAAAAACACCGGTGTCAGAATAGGGCTGATAATAGGATTCGATGGTATAAGCGTAGCCGTATTTTTCGCGCAGCGACATGCTCAACCGGCTGTTTAGCGTGGGGCCACCAAGCAAGTTGCTCAGCAGGAGCATGGTAAAACGCTTTTTGTCGTTTTGACCGTAGGCCTGGTTTCCAATCATGCAATGCGACAAATGTGAATCTTTTTGTGTGTTTATATCCGATGGCTGATAATCCTGAAACGGGATTCGTTCGGGATGCAGGTTGTTTGGCTTGAAATGACCAAAATATTCTTCTGTCCAGCGGACGAGTTGTTTCATGGGCAGATTGCCCACCGATGCAATCACCATCTGATTGGTGCTGTAATTTTTTTTGATGAATTTAAACAGGTCTTTTCTGGTAAAGGAAGCCACCGAATCAACATCGCCAAGGATGTTTCTGCCAAGAGGATGTCCGTGAAAGATATGGTTCTCAAAGTCATCAAAAATAAGCTCCGAAGGGCTGTCGTTGTAGGAATGAATTTCGTCGATGATGACTTCTTTTTCTTTTTCGAGTTCTTTTTGGGGAAATACCGATTGAAAGGCCACATCGGCAAACAATTCGAGACTTTGTTTGTAGTAAGGATTTAAAAACGAGGCGTATACACTTGTTTCTTCTTTGGTGGTAAAGGCATTGAGGTCGCCACCATTGTTTTCGATGCGGCTGAGCACATGGTAGGCTTTTCGTTTTTTGGTACCTTTAAAAATCATGTGTTCCATAAAGTGCGCCAACCCACTTTCGTTTGGTGCTTCATCGCGCGAGCCGGTGTTTACCATCACACCGCAATGGGCCACCGATCCGGGGATGCTGCGGTGAATCACCTTGATTCCATTCTTAAGTGTATGATATTGATAGCTCATCCAATAAAATTTTGGCGAAGATACTAAGTATAGTTGAAGTTGCGTAGGTGAGAACATGGCAAAAAACAATACCTTTGGTTGCTGATAATCAACTGATAGTTCAAAGTTATGTACGTCACATTAAAAAAAATTAAAATAAGGTACAACCTGATCTTGTTTGCCCTGAACTTTATATTTGTATTTGTAATTGGGCTGGTACCCGAGAGTGATTGGATTAATGAACTGTATAGTTTTGGCGTTTCGGGAATATTTTTTGCCTCCATATTAAGTGTAAGCGACAAGCACATTAAGTACTTGTACGTTGCCATCACCATCACAGTGCTTACCTGGATTACTACCTATTTGAAACTCGATGTTTTACAGCACATTACCTCCATGGCATCCCTCGTCTTTTTCTTTTATATCATCGTTCTTTCGGTGATTCAGATCGCGCAAAGCCGTCATGTAGGAGCATTGGAATTTTTAAAGGCCATCAATATTTATTTTCTGTTTGGGATTATGGGAGCTATTGTATTTAGTACCATTTTTTTAACAAACCCGGAGTCCATCAGCTTTAATCAAGAAATCCATCACGAAACCACCACCTTTGTTTATTTCAGTTTCGTGACCATGACAACCGTTGGTTTTGGCGATATAACACCGGTCTCACCGATTGCATGCAACATGGCAATTTTTTTGAGTTTTGCCGGACAGCTCTATCTCACCATGATTGTCGCGTTGTTGGTGGGTAAATACATTACCGGAAACCAGCTGATGACTCAATCGCCTACTCATTCTTTACCTTCCGTTCCGGAGATTAATGCTCTAAAACCAACCTCACCGGAGGAGGAACATAAAAAAAACGACCCGGAATAACCAAATCGTTTTTTTAATAGTTTGGGTTTTGATTATTCCCATCCCAGGATGGCACGGAAATCAAATTCTTCGGGGTGTGCAACATATTTTTTGGCTGCTTCATAATCGCCCGGCTCGATAAATTGCAACCCGTATTTTAACACGAGCTTCGTTTTCTCCGAATCCATGTCTACCAATCGTGGTTTTACTTTTCCGAATTCATCGGTTACGTCATCCAGATAAAGTGGCGCGATGTTGCCAACACTGTCGGCGGTGACCATGCACCCCGTACGGCCTTCCTCGAACAATTTTTTCACCCCGATACCCAGCATACTGCAATAGAGCAGGTCGTAAGCAACAGGTTGAACGCACCTGAGTTCATAACCCAGTTCCACAGGACGACTTTTTACTTTCAACCCGATTTTCTTCAGCTTGTTTTGAAGTAATATATTGAAGATGTGGGCCTTGCTCACATTCCCCAGCTCAGGATGTCCATGATCGTCGTAGGTAAAGGTAATGCCTGAATGATTGATTTCTTCATCGCTCATAAAATGAAAAACACCCTCACTCACAATCGAGACGCCATATTCAACACCTGTTATCTTTCGCTTTATGATGGCAGAAATGAGCAAGTTTGTTATGCGATCGAGCGTAACAGTTACTTTATTAAACATTTCGGGGATCACGATCATGGGAAATTGACAAGCAGCACCGATTCCAAAGGCCAGGTGGCCTGCTTCGCGGCCCATGGCCGAGACGATGAACCAGTTGCCACTGGTACGCGCATCTTCGTATATGGTTTTGGCGATGCGAACACCTTCCTGCTTGGCACTTTGGTATCCAAAGGTTGGTATACCAACGGGTAATGGCAGGTCGTTATCGATGGTTTTAGGTACGTGGATGTTTTGAATGCTCACATCGTGGTTACGCAGGAATTTTGATATCCTGTTCGCCGTAGAAGCCGTATCATCACCCCCAATGGTGACCAACAAAACGATGTTGTTTTCGATAAAAAAGCGGGTCGAGAATTCATCGTCTTTGGGTTTATGGCGACTCATCTGGAGCGCTGATCCACCTCGCTTGTGAATGTCGTCGGCAAATTGGAAATCAATTTCCTGTACTTTAGGATTTTCGCCAAATAGCCCTTTGTATCCTTCATGAATACCCAATACGCGGTATCCTGTTCTTAGAAAAACCAACGCCACTGAGCTGATTACCGAGTTAATTCCGGGAGCGGGCCCACCGCCGCATAAAATTGCAATAGATTCTTTCATTTTGAGTTAATGGATTTAGTCTGAGTCGGCAAAGATAATAAATGGCCTATTTTGTTCAGACAAAAGGTGAATATAATAGGTAAAAAAGTGCTTATATCATCATGATGCATGGAATATTACAGGTGAATCAGGTTATTTTACCAGAACCTGAAAAGTGGAACGGCTCCTCTGTTCAAGGAATATTTCCTTATCGGAGGTCACAAAATCAATAAGGAACGGGGTATAATGCCTCAAGGTGATTAATTGTAAACCTGAATTGTATTTAGTTTCAAATTCTTTCTCGAGGTCTACCCTCAGCTGTTTCAATTTTTCCTCATGATAATCAAAACAAACAGAGAAACTGACTGCCGAATGCTGCATCATGTTAATGTGAATTTTATTTTGACTAAAAGCCGCAAAAAGCCTGGTGAGATTTTCTTCGGCTATAAACGACAAGTCCCTGCTGCTCACAGAAAGCAAAACCTGGTGATCCTTTACAATGATGCTGTGCGTTTTTTCTTCTTCGGTCGAATGATTCGAAATACAGGTAGGTGTGATATCGGGATTGTAAAACGAACGCACATAAAGCGGGATATTCAACTGCTTCAGAGGTTGAATGGTCTTTGGATGAATGATGGTAGCACCATAAAAAGCCAACTCGATGGCTTCATGGTACGACAAAAAATCAAATTTGATGCATTCAGAAAACCGGTTGGGGTCGGCATTCATCAGGCCGGGTACATCTTTCCAGATGGTGACTTCGCCGGCGTGGAGGAGGTTTCCCAGAATGGCGGCAGTAAAATCAGAACCTTCACGGCCCAAAGTGGTAATATGGCCGAGAGGGTCGGAGCCAACAAATCCCTGGGTTAACACCATCTTCTTCGCTTCAAGCACAGGTTTTACCTTGCTTTCGATATTGTTTCGGGTGGATTTCCAATTGATTCCGGCGTGGGTATGATTGCTGTCGGTGGCAATAAGGGTAGCCGCATGAATTCTTTGTAACGGAAGTCCATGTGCGATGGCAGTTTGTTCCACCAAAACACTGGCCATCTCCTCACCAAACGATACCACACTGTCGTAAGCCTGAAAGGTATCCGGATACTGGTTGTTCAATGCCTCCCAAAGCCTTCGAAACAGTTCTTCCAACTCGTTAAAAAGCAATTCGTTGTGATCAGGGAAAAGTTCCGTAACAAGTTGTAAGTGTAAATGTTTGAGATTGAAGAATTCCTGATGAAGCACCGGGATATTGTTCTGATTTTTCAACCGGATGAGTTCTTCGAGGGCATTGGTAGTTTTGCCTACGGCCGAAACCACCACCACCAGGGGCTCACAACCATATTCTTCCATCAACGAAACTACTCTGTTTATTCCGGCTGCATCTTTCATCAAAGCACCGCCAAATTTAAATACCCTCATCATGACCTATGTGATTGGTTTCTAACACAAATTCCGGCAAATTCTATTTCTTTTCTTTGATCAGGCCTTTTCTAAATGCCGCGAGCAGCATCTTCAGATCGTTAATTTGAACCTGTAGCAGTTTGCCAATATCGGTGTCTTTCACCCTTTTGCGGTGAGTTGTTGATTCAATAAACACCCGGTTCGAGATAATATCTTTTTCCTCTTTAATGGCCTTGTCTTTCGACTCGAATGCATTGTGTTCGACCAGGACAAGGCCGTATGAATTGTAAATCAGGGTATAACCCGAAACACCCGTAACAGCTTGATACGGAATCGACATGCCACCGTCAATTACGAATAACCTGCCATTGGCCTTGATTGGATTTTCCCCTTTTTTAACTTTAACCGGTACATGACCATTCACAATGTGCGAATTTTGTGGGTCGAGGTCAAATTCCTTTAAAATTTGGTTGCAATATTTTTCCTGTTCAAAGGCCAGGCTATAATATGGATTTTTGTCTTCGGTGTGTGTTTCTTTGTCAGCAACGAAGTAACGTTCAAAGGTGGTCATTTTTGTCTTTCCATAAAGCGGGGAAAGCGGTCCACACCAAAGGTACCACATGTAATCAAGGCACGAATCATCGGCATTTTTCATGGTGCTTTGATAATACCCTTTTCGTGCAATCCGGTCGAAGTTGTCGCAGAGCGCTTTACCTGAATAGGCTGTTCCTTCGACCTCAAAGGTTTCAAAATCGCCTTTTTTGGTCATGGGAATACATCCGTGATAGAGCAAGTTTGAATTGTAGGTCAGATACATGCTTCCATGGGTGTATAAAAAATTGATGTGCTGTTGCAGACGTTGACTGCTACGCATGCTGCTGCTTAGTTTTTCCATCACGATTTCTTCTTTTCTGGTCAGCTTAAATGGATCGGCAGGCGTGATGGTCGGGAAATTTTTATCGAGCAACTCATGTGTTTTATCCCCAATGGTAATAGTTCCGTTGGTGTAATCGATCCTGTCGAGGATTGTTCGGTCTTGCATATTGAAACGCGGGTTTCGCATGATAACTTGTCCCTCCAGTTTAAACTGGATAATGGAGATAGCCTTCTGCATTTGCTTTAGCAGTTCAAAATCAGGCCCTTTTGCTTCCGTCTTAATTTCGAAACGGTCACAAGGATCATTTTTATAGGTTTCCATGGCGAATTTTGCCAGCGGGAAGATGTTGATGCCATAAGCGTCTTCCAGGGTATCCAGGTTGTCGTAGCGCAACGAAATACGCACCACATTGGCAATGAGAGCCAAACTACCCGAAGCTGCACCCATCCAGATGATATCGTGGTTACCCCATTGAATATCTACCGAATGATAGGACACGAGCCGGTCCATGACCTTTTCGGGATAAGGCCCACGATCGAAGATGTCGCCAATAATGTGGAGGCGGTCGATGAGCAGGCGCTGGATAAATTCACAGATGGCAACAATAAATGCTTCGGCCCGTGAAATGCTGATAATGGAATTGATGATGGCTTCGTAGTACTCTTCCTTGCCTTCACCACCTTCGTTTAGCAACTCGTCGATGATGTAGGCAAAATCTTTTGGCATGGCCTTGCGCACCTTCGATCGGGTGTATTTGGAAGCGGAAGCACGGGCAACTGCCGCCAGTCGTTGAAGTGTAATACTATACCATTCGCTGATGTCCTCTTCTGTTTTCATCACCAGTGCCAGCTTTTCTTTGGGATAATAAATGAGGGTGGCCAGGGCGTCTTTTTCTTTTTTCCTCAATGTTTTAGCGAACACCTCTTCAATTTTCCGCTTTACCACCCCTGAAGCATTTGCCAGCACATGACTGAATGTTTCATACTCACCATGTATATCCGAAAGGAAATGTTCGGTTCCTTTTGGGAGGTTCATAATGGCCTCAAGGTTAATAACCTCTGTACTGGCATCTTGTAAATTTGGGAATGTTTCGGCCAACAGTTTCAGGTATTTCAACTCGGCCTGTAGTTCGGTGGTAGCGTACTGTTTT
>PCUL01000001.1:0-683 GCA_002771745.1 Bacteroidetes bacterium CG18_big_fil_WC_8_21_14_2_50_41_14 | reverse complement strand
TACAAAACCAATTTGAACCTGCAACCGGCTGAAATTGAAATCAAGCTATTAATTTAAAATGATTCCTGATAGGGTTTTGTGTTTAGTGTTTAGTGTTTAAGATTTAGGGTTTAAGGTTTAGTGAAACAAATAAACATTAAACATTAAACAAATAAACAAATAAACAATTATCTATCTTTATATTTATTTCCCCTGTGTGGACTGTTTTTACGATAAGCAATGAGTCCCAGGGTTTTGTTTCGGATACTTTTCGTGCGGGATAGGAGATTGTCTAACTCTTCTGTTGATATAAAACCTGCGTCAAACGCACGATAGGATTGTGATCTGCATTCTCCATTTGATGCTTTTGCAACATATAGAAATTGGATGAATTCTTTGTGCCCATCTCTTTCGAATCCTTCAGCCACATTATCCATTATTGAACCTGAAGAGGCGTTTATCTGAGCAATAAACCTTAAATCTTTATTAAAAGGTTCTCTCCTGGTAAAGGCTCTGACCAATTTTGCTAATTCTCTGGCCTCTTTCCAAATTTCAAGATCTTCAAAAGAGGAAAATGTCATGGTTTTGTGTTTATGGTTTAGGGATACAAATAAACACAAAAACACTTAACAAATAAACACTAAACAACTAAACAACTAAACACTAAACACTAAACAACTAAACATTTAAACACTTAAACCTTC
>PCUL01000324.1 GCA_002771745.1 Bacteroidetes bacterium CG18_big_fil_WC_8_21_14_2_50_41_14 | reverse complement strand
CAACTGTCAGTTGACCAATTTGCTGCACCAGGTCCTCTTTTTCCTTCTCAAGTTTCTTGATTTGATCAGCTTCCGGGGTTCCATTATCAAAAACTTTTCCGGCATTGGATAGAAACTCTCGCTTCCACATACTGATTTGGTTGGGTACTAACTGGTAATCCTGAGCCAGTTCGGACACAGTTTTAAGTTCTTTAATCGCTTCAAGTGCCACCTTGGCCTTGAATTCAGCAGTAAACCTGCCTGCCGGTAGGTAGGCATTCTTCTTGATCTTTTCATAATAACAGAAATTTTAAAAGTAATAATTTTTCTGTCCGGTTTTTTTAGACTACTTCAGCACCTTTTGGGTTGGATTAACTCGCACAGCAACTTAATTTCGATACGTCTTTGCCGAAAGTTATTGCTGCTAATTTGATGCCTTCTCCCAAAGTCAGATAAGGGTAAAAACTGTCTGCCAAATCTTTAACCGTTATTCCGTATTTGATTGCCATACTTAATTGTTGTATCAATTCTCCACCTTCGGGTGCGACTACTCTCGCTCCAACTAATTTGTCGGTTTCGGTGTTGCGAATAAGTTTGATAAAACCCCTTGTGTCGTTTGCTGCTATGGCTCTCGGGACGTCCTTTAGTTCGAGCTTGGAAACTTCAAACGGTATATTTTGTTTTTCCGCTTGTGCTTCATCCAAACCTGCACCTGCTACTTGTGGGTCTGTAAAAACTACCCAAGGCAAGGAAGAATAGTCGGCTTTGTTTTCCGCTCCTGTAAAGGCATTTTCAACGGCAATATTTCCTTCAAAAGCTGCGGTGTAAACGAAAGCGGGTGTATTCGTCACGTCTCCGGCTGCATACACATTGGGCAAATTTGTTTCCATTTTTTTATTTACTGCAATATGTCCGCTTTCCGTTAAAGTCAGTTCAATATTATTCAGCCCTAATTTGTCTGTATTTGGTTTTGTGCCTGTGGCAATGACTACCTTTCCTTTTTCTACGATTTTAGTGAATGACCCGTCAGGACATTTACAATGAATTATCGTTTCGGTTCCTTGTTTCTCAAATTTGACTGCACGAAAGTTTGGTAGAATTTCGATGCCTTCTTTTCGCATTTGGGTTTCCAATGCTTCGCTGATGTCAGGTGTTTGTGTTCGTAATACCCTATCCGTAAATTCAATGATACGCACTTTCACGCCCAAACGGTTGTATGCCATTGCGATTTCTAAACCAATATATCCTGCCCCCATTATAGTCAGGCTCTCGGGTTTTTCTTCCAAATCAAAAAGGGAAACATTTGTCAGATAGCCAATTTCATTTAATCCTTCAATGTTTTGGGTATTGGTCGTAACTCCTGTAGCAATGATGAATTTCAAGGCTTTGTATTCTTCTTTTCTGTTTACAACAATGGTTTTATCGTCTTTAAATTCTGCCCAACCTTCAAGCATTGTCAAATGCTGAAAATCACTCACCACATCCATATATTTTTTCTCTTGCAGCGTGGCAACCAATTTTTTCTTGTCTTTAATAACTTGTGCAAAATCAATCTCCACGCCTTTGGGTTTGATTCCTGCAAAATTGGAATGGGTAGCGTGATAAGCCGTTTCACCTGCACGAATTAAGGTTTTTGATGGCACACAACCAACATTCACACAAGTTCCTCCAAAGTCCAAACCACCGTTAACCATCAAAGTGGTTAAACCCAAACTTTCTGCTTTGATGGCTGCCGAAAAAGCTGCCGAGCCACCACCGATAATTATCAGGTCGAATTGCTTGTTATCACCTTTTCCATTTCCCGAAATTTGATCTTTTACTCGGTAATATTTTGTTCCATTTATGGTGTTGATGATTTCTTCTTTACTTGTTTTTGATGGGTCAAAAGAACATTCGCAAGTGGCTTGAGGGTAACTTACTTTTGCTTCTGTTACACCTTCATTTTTAGCAAGCAGTTTTTTTATGCCTGTGGCACAGTGGTCACAGGTCATTCCTGTGATGTCAAGTTTTATGGTTTCTTTGTTCATTACGATTTCTTTTTTTGAGTTTCTTTAATGATTTCCGCTTTGTAGCCTGTCTCTTCAATTACCTTAATGATAGCTTCGGGATTTTTTTTGCTTGGGTCGTATTGGATAGATGCCAAATTGCCCGGATATTCCACTTTGTGTTCAATAATACCGTCCACTTTTTTGAGGGCAACTGAAATATGATTGGAGCAACCTGCACAGGTCATTCCTGTGATTTTGAGATTTACGGTTTTAGGTTCGCTTACAGCTTGATTAACTGATAAAGTTTGTGCATTGGCAGTTGAGCAACTATTGCCACAACCGCAAATTTGGCTTCCTGCGAAAAAGAGGAATATGCCTGAAATGATGAGAATGTTTTTCATTGTAATTATTTAATTAAGTTCTTAAATATGAAGGGCAAAAAAAATTATTTCTTGCCTACTACCTTGTAACCTGTTCCATTGATGACTTCTTCGATTTGAGCCAAACTCACTTTGCTTTGGTCAAATTCTACTTTTGCTGTGGCTTCTTCGTAACTGGCATCTACCGAAATAATTCCTGACAATTTGTTTACGTCATTTTCAACGTGTGAAGCACAGCCATTACAAGTCATTCCTTTAATATCAAAAGTTACCGTTTGAATGTCTGATGCGTTCACGATTACGACTTCCTTTTTGTCGTTGGAAGGATAAAATACGTGTGCATAGTGCGGAAAAGCGAGCATTAACGCTGCAAACACCGTTACAATTCCCAAAAATGTTTTGGTCTGCATAAATGGCTTTTTCTCTTCTTCTTCACAATCGCATTGGATTTCTTCGGCAGTTCTTGGTTTTAACTTTTGATACCAAGCAAAAGCCAATACCAAAATGGTAATCCCAATTAAGTAAGGTCGGGCAGGTTCCATCCACGAAAACGTGGAAGCTACCCCTGATGCTCCTGAAATTAGTGCTAACACTGGGGTGATGCAACAAAGAGATGCTGCTACTGCCGAAAGCACTCCCGCTCCGACAAGTCTGTTTGTTTTCTTGTTCATACTGTTTCCTTTTTTGAATTGTTAATGATGTGTTTGAAAAAAGGTCGAAGCAAAGTCAATTGCTCTGCCTTGAGTGAATAAAAAATGGTTTGTCCTTCTCTTCTTCCTTCAATGACGTTTCCGTCTTTCAATTTTCGTAGATGTTGAGAAACGGCAGGGATGCTCATCCCCAAAATGTCTGATAAGTCGCAAGGACATAGTTCGTTTTCTTCTTCAAGCAGGAACAAAATTTTAAGTCGAACTTCATTTCCTGCAAGTGCCAACAAACCGCTCAACTGTCCAAATGCTTTTTCGCTTGTTTGTAGTGTCTCCCTGCAATTTTCAATTTGAACCTTGTCGGCCAACACTCTGATACACGATTGATTATTGTCCATATTTTTTATGTTCTAAAGTTAGTAACGCAGCAAAGCTACAAATAGTTTACTTATATAAGCAAATTCTTAAATAAAGTTATCAACAAGTATCGTTTTTGTCAGCGAGTGGGAGATTTAGCTCTTTTGGTTTTGTGAAGGGTCGGCTTGTGTGTCGGGCAAAACCAAATGTGCTAAACGTGCGGTGGGTTTGTCGGGTGACGGTCGAGTGTATGTTTTTGTTGCCGATTTCGGAGCACTGTTCTGTCAAGTTACACGAAAGTTTATTAGATGCAGAAATGCTGAAATCCGCACTATCTCGGCAATAAAATATACCGCCTGTTGAACTAAACCTCTCTACGTTCGGTGGTTTTATGTTGTCCACCTAATTGTAGAGAAGTTGCACCTTTACAGAATTATTCATTAATCTCAAGGT
>PCUL01000214.1:1641-5323 GCA_002771745.1 Bacteroidetes bacterium CG18_big_fil_WC_8_21_14_2_50_41_14 | reverse complement strand
GTCATATTCTGCTTTAATAATCTCAAACAAAAACAATTTAAATTGTAGGAATAATTATATTTGAAATCTGAATAATAAATCAATATTAAGAAAATAAAAATCGACGTACAGACAGATACGAACGGAAATACCTCAATCTGAACTACATTGGTCACCAAATTAACAGGTCAAAATTGCTTTCAATATGCACATAAAAATCAAAAATAAATGGGTAAGTTTAATACTCGCGGTTATTGTTTCGGTAACTTTATATATTTATATCATTCAGCCCATTATATTAACCATACGATATCGGCACTCAATGGTAGAAGACTATCGACACTATCTTTGGGTATTAAACGATTCAGTCCAATTGGATAGCTCATCATGGCCCGATACTTTGTTTGCCGTAACCGGGAGAGTAAGGGAAACCGATCAGTATTATAATTATAACCTGGAGGGGCGTGTTGTTGTTCATATCTTTGAATATCCTAATTTAAACCCACTGAACATAAATATGATCAAGTTTAACCACCTGTATGATTTTCCGTCATTTGAACACATGTATGGCTCCATATTAAATATGGATATTGATACCTGGCCTGTTTATTATGTAAAAGATCATTTACCGTTTCATCATACACTTGAGGTTGGTTTTAACAAAAATGCACAGTTGAAGGAGATCAAAAATACAGATAACAGCAATGTTTATTTGGGCACTCTCAATAAAATGCTATTGAGTAATGCCGAAAGCGAACCGTTGGCCCTATTTGATTTTCACAAAGTCCCGGGGAACGTATTGATTGCATTTTATTCTACCAAATCAAAATTTCTGATTATATTGATTACCTCAGAACGAACACCACTGGATGAGCGTGCAATTCATTATTTAAAGTTGGAATAGAGCCATACAAAAGAACTGTGCCTAATCACGAGCCCTGTCTGAGCGTAGAATAACAATTAAAAATAGAGTAGATGTTTATCAGTATCCATCACCGAGTAATATTGCATGAAACTCGGCTGACGTATTAATGGGGGCAGCGGCATTTATTCCTGGAATGCAAATACCTGCATTAATCTATTTTACAGCAAGAACTTCATATGAAGTTTATGACGCATATAATGAACCTTAATTTGAAAAAATGAATTATTTTATTTGGTATCTTTTTTATAGTGCATATTGGAGTGCATATGAATTAGGAGAGAAAGATTCACCACAAGTAAACGCAAATTATCTGTTAACTATTATCTTTGGTGTTAACTTATTCACAATATGCCAATTACTTAGTTTATTTGATATTAAGTTGCCGATATTCTATTTAGTTATAATTTGTGCAGGTATTCCAATTTTTACAAACAGATATTATTTTCTGAGGAAAAACCGTTATAAAGAAAAATTCAACGATTTCAAATTTTTAAAAACTCAGGCATATAAAAAGCGGAGGTATTTATTACTTGTGTTTATTGTTTTATGCTCAGTATTACTATTAGCACTGGCTGGAATATTAAGAATGAATTAATTATAACAAAAAAGCCCGATTAACCCGGCTTTTTCTTTATCTGTTTTTTCCATAACTCGATCTACCGGCTTGTATACAATACAGCCGAAATGATGATGGTTTTATTTTTTTCGTCAACTGTGTAATGAACCATAAACGGGAATACATTTAAAACGGCAGTTCTTACACCATCGTAACGAATATTTGAAGCATTTGGGTTCTTCCGGATAAATTGGACTTTTTCGCGAACCTCCAAAATAAATCTTTTACCAAGTCCTTCCTGGCGCTTATTATACCACTTTGCTGCTTCACGAATATCTTCTTTAGCAAGGGGTAAGATGATAGATTTAAACATTACAATTCTTTTTCAATATCATCCATAACAGAATCAAAATCCAAGGCAGAACCAGGGTTTTTTTTATAATCATCAAGGCGTTGCCTTACCAAATCTTTGTGCCATTCCGGGATATTGATATCCTCCCTTTCAATATCCTTGTATTTGCTTTTAAGGTCATTCCATTCATTAATCGGAATGAATACACCTGTTGTTTGTCCTTTGCTGTCCGAAATATATTGCAGGTTCATAGTCTTTTAAATTTATGATGTGTAAGCTTGTTGTATTTTGTAATCCTTTATTACGGAATCAATAATAGAGAATAGGTGTACTTTAAAATCGGGCTTCATGTTCGATATAATAACCGCTATTTTATCCATATAATACTTTTTTGAGTTCTATAATGTTGGATAACTGCAAATATACGGAAATATAAGAAGATAATAAAAACAGTAATTCTTTGTTTGTTTGAAAAAAAGTAGTCTGTTTTTGTGTTGTTATATTACCATGTGTGCCTCACATATCGCAATCAGGGTTTTCCATGGGCCATTTTTATCAAAGGTTCAAATTTGACTATTGTGAATAGATAAAACAACCACATTTTTCCCTATTTTCGCCTTATGATTTAAGTGCTCCGAAAACAATTACAGCTTGCTTTTGTCGGGCTGTACAACATAATTTCCCGGAAGAAGGATTGTATCTAACTGAAGGATCACATTAAAAACAGATCAAATGACATTGGTAATAACAGGTTCAGGATTGACCATCGAAAATGTAGTTGAAGTAGCCCGAAATGGCAAAAAAGTCGCGTTGCACCCGGATGCTTTGAGCCGCATAAAAAAATGTCGCGCTATGCTCGAACGAAAAATTGACGCGCACGAAATCATGTATGGAGTAAACACCGGGATCGGTGAGTTTTCGGAAGTAGTACTTAACGACGACCAGGTAAAAGACTTTCAAAAATATTTGATTTATAATCATGCCGCGGGCATCGGCGAGGCCATGCCGTTGGATTATGTGCGGGGTGCCATGCTTGGCCGAATCAACGTACATGCCCATGGAAACTCCGGAATTCGTCCCGAAATCACCCTGACTTTGATCGAAATGCTCAACAAAGGAGTCACGCCTTTTGTTTGTCAAAAAGGATCGGTGGGTGCCTCGGGAGATTTAGCTCCCATGTCGCAGATCGCTCTGTTGCTGATGGGTGAAGGCAAGGCCTACTTTGAAGGAGAGCTTTTTAAAGGCAAAGCCGCAATGGACAAAGCCGGCATTCCCATCCCTGGTCTTCATGCCCGCGACGGCCTGGGCACCATCAATGGCTCGAATGTACTCACCGCCATGAGCGCCCTGTTTCTGGTGGATGCCAACAACTGGCTCAAGCAGGCTGAAATCGGTGCGGCCATGTCGCTCGAAGCCCTGAAAGCCAACATGGGTCCCTATAATTCCAAACTACACGAAGTACGTGGCTTTAAAGGTGCTGTGAGAAGTGCCAAAGCCATTGCCCGTTTGGTGGAAGGCGGCGACCTGAAAACCGGGAAAGTGGCCCATAAAGTTCAGGATGCTTATTCGATGCGTTCTACACCACAGGTAATCGGCACCGCCCACGACGCCCTGGCCTATGCCCGGTCACAAGTTGAAATTGAGTTGAATGGAGTCGGCGACAACCCCATCTTTTTCCCCGATGAAAACATGCAACTTTCGGGAGCCAACTTCCAGGGAACACCTGTTTCGCTTCCCATGGACATGGCCGGAATCGCCATTACCATGGTTAGTGTGATGTCGGAACGCAGGATGAACAGGCTGAATAACCCGGCCCTCAGCTGTGGTTTGCCGCCTTTTCTGACCAAAGGAGCAGGTATGTTCTCGGGTC
>PCUL01000214.1:0-1621 GCA_002771745.1 Bacteroidetes bacterium CG18_big_fil_WC_8_21_14_2_50_41_14 | reverse complement strand
AGACTTTGTTTCCATGGGGATGAACACCGCCATAAAGAATTTCCAAATTCTCGATAATGCCTATGGTATCCTGGGCATCGAAATGATGGCCGCAGCTCAGGCTCTTGATTTTCGTGAATATCACTTTGGCAAAGGAGTTACAAAAGCCCATGAAGTGGTGAGAAGGCACGTGGATTTTCTTGAAATCGACCGGCCGTTGTACAACGACCACAACAAAATGAAAGAACTAATTAAATCCTGCGAAGTGCTGACCGAGGTGGAGTCGGCCATTGGCAGCCTGGAAGCTTAAAATTAAAAGATGGATCAAAATATTCCTGTCAGACCTACTCTGTTAACTGTAATTTGTATTCTTACCTTTATAGGAAGTGGCATGTCGTTGTTTGTCAACCTAACCATGTTTGGCTTTTTCGACTCATTTTCAACGCTATATCAAGAGGGAGCATTCAGCGTGTTTACTCTTGGTAAAGAACAAGAAGAGGTGTTGGATTTGTTATTCACCACTAAACCGGTTTATTTTCTCTATCAAGGGTTGTTGTATGGGCTAAGTGTGGCAGGTGCCATTTTTATATGGAATCTTCGGAAACTGGGTTTTCATTTTTACACCATGGCCCAAATTACACTCCTGATCTCGCAACAGCTATTTCTACCCGCCTTGCCATTCCCGGCATTTGAGTTGCTCATCACGGCACTTTTCGTGTTCTTTTATGCACGCCACCTATCTATTATGCATTAACTATGGACGATTCTAAAACCGATTCTGACAGGGATATGAACATGGTGAAACCATATAAGCCACTTATGTTGCGTCTCACCGGTATTTCATCCATGGTAATGGGTGCCATTGGATCGCTGTTTTTTGGTTCTGTGATATTCTATTTACTTACTGATGACGAATTTTCACAGCGGTTTTTACTCACCTATTATAATATAGCGACTTTTTGGTACTACCTGGCGATCGGTTTGTTCTTACACCTATTATTATTAGCCTCCGGATTATTACTTTTCAAATTAAAAAAAGCAGGGTTTTGGACTTTTTTAATCGCCGCGCCGGGACTTTTGCTATTCGCCAAAGTAATTGATAAAAATTTATTTCTGGTAGAAATCCTGATCGTGTTTTTTCTTTTTATGATGGTTCTCATCTACCGTAAGCGACTGAATTAATTTACTTTATTGTTATTTTTTAACAACAAATGTAACATTGCAATTCTTATATTATTGTTTTTTCTGGCTGACAACAAAAAATAATAAAAAAAAGTAATTCAAAAAAAAAAGTTGATTTGTTAATACATGTTAATTATTTATTAAGTTTGTTGTCTCTTTGTTTAAGCCAGTATTAAATGGAAGAGAATAAAGACACATAAATTTAAAAAGTTTATAGTTTTAACTAATTCATTAACCAAAAATTATCATTATGAGAAAAATTACAATTTTGCTGGCGTTCTTGTTTATGCTAGGCGTAGATTACGCCAACGCGCAAACAAGGACCATTAGTGGTAAGGTTACCAGTTCTGAAGACGGAGGCGGAATTCCCGGGGTTACCGTCTTGGTAAAAGGAACTCAGGTTGGTACCATTACCGATCTGGAAGGTAGCTACACCTTGAATGTTACACCTGATCACACA
>PCUL01000264.1 GCA_002771745.1 Bacteroidetes bacterium CG18_big_fil_WC_8_21_14_2_50_41_14 | reverse complement strand
GGAAGCTTAGCCACCAATACCCAAAGCAATGTAGATATCAATGTCTTCCTTTTGTTCAAATTCTTTGTAGCGTTTGAGTTGGTCATCGTAGGAAAACTGGACACTTCCTTGGAAGAAAGAACTGCGCCATTTACATTCGATGGCTACTTTTTTGATGTAGTCGCGGAGGTGAAATTCGACAATGATGTCGGGTTGTTGGTTTTCTACGGAATATATGCCATCAACGTATTTGTCACTAGCCCATTGCTTGATGGTGAAGAATTTTTTATTGAATTTCTTTATGATGAACTTTTCGAAGTCATCGCCTTTTCTTTTGCTTTGGTCGATGATTTCGGTTTCGGCTTCCATTTCATCGGTGGAAAGGATTTGGTTGATTTGATCAATGGCTAATTTGGGATCGAGGTTGTACTTGGTGGCGGTCTGCTCGACGATGGTTTTTTCTTTCTTGGTCAGGATGCCATCGGCGGTCACGGCCTGGATGATGCCGGCCATACTCTCGGTGGAAACCTGAGCGGTTGTGTTGGCCTTGTCTTCTTTTTTTTGCTGGCTACTGAAAGTAAGGTAACCCGCGACCAGGAGGATTAGTCCGGCGATCATCATGACTATTCCGATCATTTTATTCATGGAGTTAATTGATATCTTGCGTTTTGTGTGAATTGACATGGGGTGCTCTGTGGGCTTCCGTGGAGATGGGTTGTTTGAAGGATTGTGGAAAGTGGGTCAGGGTTTGTGAAGGTGTTCATAGCGGGTTATATTTAAAGGAGGCTAATTTAGGGTAAATTTCGGTGGGATTGATGGAATTTGGGGGAATTTGATGGAATGGAACTTGGATGACTAATTCGTTGGAGGAAGGCACAAGTTGCAAACTTGCGCCAGCGTGGGGTAAGGCGCCAGTGAGGTGGGTTGTTTATATTGCATATCGCGATTCACAATAAATTTAACTAACTAACTAATATATTGAAGTATTATTCGTAATATTGCATATCGCAATACGTAATAAATTGAAAATATGAAATTGCAGCAACCCAATATGCGGCCACAAGATGTGGTGATCTTACTTAAGATTATTACTTATGGTGGTCAGGAGTGGTACCAGATACCCATGGCGGAAGAACTGTACATGAGTCAATCAGAAATCAGTCAGTCGATTGCCCGGTCTAAATTTGCAGGGTTATTGGACGTTACCGGAAAAAAAGTACGTGCGATGGCACTGATGGAGTTTTTGCAATATGGCATTTCTTATGTATTTCCTCAACAGGCGGGTGCCATTGTCAGGGGCATCCCGACGGCACACGCTGCACCTCCGCTGGCGGGAATGATTCAAAGCCAGGAGAGTTATGTATGGCCTTCGGGAAAGGGGAAAGCCAGGGGGCAAAGTATCGTTCCACTTTATCCTTCGGTGGTGGAGGCCGCTTTAAAAGATGAAAAATTATACGAATTATTGGCACTTGTTGATGCGATCAGAGTGGGAAGGGCACGTGAAAAGGAAATCGCTGTCAATGAGTTGAAATCACGTATTCTCCATGGATAACAGGACTACGATTGTAGATTTAGGAATTAGGAATTAGGGGAAATGTGTGAGGTAACCTGAGTAAGAAAAAGCTGATGTCACTATTACCTATAAACTTGCTTTATTGGAGAAAGTGACATATTTTTGCAGGTCTAATGAAACCCATACTGAGATGGCTAAAAAAACAATAGATATTGCAACTGTTTTTAAGGGGAGGGCAACAGTTACCAAGGATGAGCTAACTGCTTATATTCAGCGTTCAGAGGGCAGTGTTAACGAACTAAGTATTCGTCAGCGGATTTCAAGGTACAAAAAAGCCGGACTTATCATAAGCGTGAGAAAAGCCGTGTATGCATTTTCCAACAAGCCTGTTTACAAACATCCGGAGGATAAATTCATTACAAAGCTATCTCAATTATTTTCCGGTCAGTATCCGGGCATTAACAATTGTATCTGGTCTTCTGCCTGGCTATACGACTTTACAGTTCATCAGCCTGCGCAATTCTTTTATATTTTTGAAACAGAGCCAGATATGGTTGAAACTTCGTTTAATCTCCTAAAAGACCATGGGTATAAAGCTTTTATTAACCCTGATGAACAAACCATTCAATTGTATGTCATGGGAGAGAAAAATGCAGTTGTTGTCAAGTCCTTGATATCAAGATCACCCCTGGTTAAAAAAAAATCAATCCCTTTACCTTCGCTGGAAAAAATGCTGGTGGATGCTTTTATTGATAAGAAGCAGTTTTATTTTATTCAAGGCAAAGAAATGCAAAATATTTATAAGTTTTCGTTCAGTAAATACAGCATTCAATTATCCAGCCTGCTCAATTATGCCAAGAGAAGGGGGTCGGGAAGCGAAATAACGAATTTTTTAATGGAGCATGTTTCAGATTTAAGAAAGGTATTGGAAAATGATTAGTGCACGTTCATATAAAAAAGAATGGATTGAGTCGTTTCGTAAAATGAAGGAATATAGTACAGTTAATCCGCCTTTGTTCGAGAAAGTAATTTATGCCTTATCCCTTCTGGAAATGTTGGTTATTTCAGGCTCTGATTTCATTTTCAAGGGTGGAACTTCGCTGTTGCTTATGCCAGTTGGTTCTAACCGGTTTTCTGTTGATATTGACATCATCACAGAAATGTCAAAATCAGCACTTGAGCAAGCCATTCAGAAATCCATTGCAGGCAGCGTTTTCAACTCTTTCCATGAAGATAAAGCAAGGTTGAATGCAGGGGGAATCCCAAAGGCGCATTACATTTTCATGTTCGATGCAAATTTCAATAAAGAAGGGCAGCTGCTGCTGGATGTCCTATTTGAAAAGAATCCCTATCGTTCGTTTTCAGAAGTAGAAATACAATGTCGTTGGGTTGAAACCCAGACCCCTTTATTGCTAGTAAAAATTCCTTCGGTGGACTCAATATTAGGCGATAAACTGACAGCCTTTGCCCCAAATACTACCGGCATCCCTTATTGGCTGAACAATCCTGACATTCCCGATAAGCGGATCGAAATCATCAAACAACTTTATGATGTATCAAATTTAATCAATCATTGCCAGGATATTGAAGAGGTTCGTTTTGTTTTTGAGGCCATAGCGATACAGCAGATCAGCTATAGGGGGCTTGCGATTACAGCCAATGATGTGATTGATGATATATTTAAAACGGCACTGTTGTTGGCTAGGAGAGAAAGAAATTTTGATGAACGGGATAAGTCATGTTTTGCAGAGTTGCAGTCCGGACTAAAAATGTTTGAAGGGTATCTTATTAATACAAAATTTCGAATCGAAAATGCAATCGTCGCTGCTACAAAAGCGGCGTATTTTACACAAAAGATAAAGTTTACGACTGGTGTTCCATTCGAGTTGTTTCGTGCAAATTCAGAGGTATTTGGTTACAATATTATAAATAAAGAGTTCAATTTTCTGAATCGCTTTAAAAAAACCAATCGAGAAGCCTATTATTATTGGTATAAGTGTCTTGAACTGATGAGTTTGTTGCAATAAATCTGCAACGGTGTTAAAACGATGAATGACGATGGATTGAATTCCATCGTTACTATGTCGGTCGTGCCAATCCCGAATCCCGAATGCCTTCGGGATCGGGACTAGTCCGTAATGGGTTAAATGGTTGTTTTTAGGTTGTTTTCATGTTGAGGGAAAGATTAAACTGTAAACTTGTGGCAGCATTGGTTATGGCACTGTCGTTATTGTATTTTTCGCTATGAATGAAGCTTTGTGTTCTTTTAGTCCCGGTTTGAAGTAGTTTG
>PCUL01000039.1:894-1419 GCA_002771745.1 Bacteroidetes bacterium CG18_big_fil_WC_8_21_14_2_50_41_14 | reverse complement strand
TTTCGATCCAGATGAAAATCAACTAATTTCTACACATGTCTTCGATTTTGGAAGTATCAGTCAAGTCGTTCCCATCGGTGACATCACATTTCTAATCCATTCAGCATCCGGGCTGTTTCAGGTGAATTCAGAAACGGGTATCGCGACCCAGATAAACTTTTCCGTAAACGAAATAGAAGATATGGCTTGGGAACAGGAGAAGGGCAGACTCTTTATCGCCGCAGGAAACGAAGTCCTCCTCCTTTCCTACCCTGATTTAGATTTGATAAACAAGCTGACATTCAATAATAAAGTGCTAAAAATAACCACGCGTTACACCCGATGATCATGAATGAAGGTTGTGAAACGCGTGGTGATTTTAATAAATATTTCCGGTTGATATCCAAATGGATCAATGACAATTATAAAAAGACAAGGCCTATTTATGTCATTTTATCTTGTCGTCAGGTTTAGCTTTATGTGCTTCCGCATCAATAAATTTCCATCCGCCAATCATTGAAGAAGTCATCCCGTTTCGTTCAATGT
>PCUL01000039.1:0-865 GCA_002771745.1 Bacteroidetes bacterium CG18_big_fil_WC_8_21_14_2_50_41_14 | reverse complement strand
AGTCATGATAAAACACCAAATACACATGGACCAATCCAAAAAGGATGAAGAACCACATGAGAATATGATGGATTTGACGCGTCATGAAATCACCTCCCAACAGGGGGACGATCCACGAAAACAGGTCAGGAAACCAGGAAGTGCTCATGGCAGCATACAAACCAAACCCGGTGAGGCTTTGTAAAACGAAGGCCAGGAAGGTGATAAAATAGGTAAGGCTGGCAAGGGTATTGTGTCCAATCGACATAATGGGTTTGTCGGATAATTGCAGGATATCCACTTTTAAAACACTTACGAATTCACTCCATTGCCTCTTTTTGAGCGGAATAAAATTATTCCAACGGGCATATCTGTTTCCAACAAATCCCCAATAAATCCTGAAAACGAAATTGAAAAAGAATAAAAAAGCCGCGACAAAATGGATAAACCTGACGGTTCCAAACCAATAACTAAAGGAAGCTTCGGCAGCGCTTTGCAATGCGGGCGGCTTGCCGATAATGAAACCTGTAATGCACAGAGCTACAATACACAGCGCATTGACCCAATGGTATAACCTTACGGGAAGTTCCCAAACATACACTTTTCGGACTAATTCCTCACTTACTAAAGTTTCCATAAGCCAAGATTAAAAGGTTTGAATTTGATGAACATACTTTCCCTTGTGATCGTACAAGTGCACGGCACAGGCCAGGCAGGGATCGAAAGAATGAATTGTCCTCAGAATTTCCAGGGGATTTTCCGGATCGGCGATGGGGGTGCCAATTAAAGAGGCTTCGTAAGCCGATCGGTTTCCATTGGCATCACGTGGGGAAGCATTCCATGTACTCGGTACCACCAGTTGATAATTGTCGATGAGCTTGTCCTT
>PCUL01000329.1 GCA_002771745.1 Bacteroidetes bacterium CG18_big_fil_WC_8_21_14_2_50_41_14 | reverse complement strand
TAAAACAATCCTTACCAGACTGGAATCTGAATAAAGATTAACCGTACCGTTGATTGATAAACCATAGACGATTCCGCCGCTACCAAATGGGAAAATTTCGCAATTGGTACTGAAGGTGCTGTCAATTTGTATTGTTTGTGATTTTAATGAAAAAGAGAGGCTTACAATTAGCCATAATGCAAAAAAAACAGCTTTTGTCTTGTGTGTAATAAGGTGATCAATCATTTTTGTTTTTAGGGTTTAAAAATGTTTTGTGCTAAATTAATTAATAAAATTGAATTAATATCGTTAATTAATGAAAGAATGATCCATTCTGTAAATCGCTCTGGTGTGCAGGAGTAATAACTTAAAGATCAGATATTTTGGCGAAACAGATACTCGGGTCAGTAAGCATATATTCTCAAATACCAATAGCTTTGACTTTTCCAATAATATAAGGTTGGGGAATCCGTTGCTAAACTTTACAGGCACCCTGCACTCGTTTGAAATATGCAATATCCCCGGAAGATTCGACTATTTGCATTTTTCGACTTAATTTCTCAATGTAAATATTGCCGCACGTACAATCAATAATGCGATCTTTGCACACTATTTTATTGGATTTGTCTACGACCATATCCCTTTTGGCGAATTTTTTTTTAATACCTCAATTTACTGAACAATGGTAAAAAACTCCTTTGAAGCAGTTATTTTCGATCTCGATGGTGTCATCACAAAAACGGCCATCACCCACAGCCAGGCCTGGAAAAAGATGTTCGACCAATACCTCACCGGTCGCCAACAAGTCTATGGCGAACCTTTTGTTGAATTTACAAAAGAGGATTACCTGACCTATGTGGATGGGAAACCCCGCTACGAAGGAGTGCAGTCGTTTCTGAAATCGAGGAACATTGACCTGCCATTTGGAACTCCCGAAGACAGTCTGGCCCTGGAAACAGTCTGTGGATTGGGAAACAGAAAAAACGAAGCCTTTAACGAAGTACTTGCAAACGAGGGTGTTGAGGTTTACCCCTCAACGGTGGCACTGCTCGAACAATTGAAGAAAGACCATATCCGCATTGGTGTGGCTTCATCCAGCAAAAACTGTGAAGCTGTGCTCACCGCAGCCGGATTAAACCATTTTGTGGAAACCCGCGTCGATGGTGTGGTCTCAGCCGAAATGGGACTAAAAGGCAAACCCATGCCCGATATTTTTCTTACAGCCGCCAAAAACCTGGGTGTCGATCCCGACAAGACTATTGTGGTAGAAGATGCCGTCTCAGGTGTTCAGGCCGGAAAAAACGGAAACTTTGGACTGGTGATTGGCCTGGCACGCGAAGAAAACCATGAAGCGCTCCGTTCCAACGGAGCCGATTTGGTGGTGAGCGACCTGGAAGAAATCACCCTGGATGACATTAACGAATGGTTTAACGAAGGAAAAAAAAAAGATAGCTGGACCTTAAACTACCACGATTACAACCCGTCAAACGAAAAATCACGTGAAGCACTGCTGACCATTGGCAATGGATATTTTGGCACCAGAGGCGCCATGGAAGAAACCAGCGCAGGAGAATCCAACTATCCGGGAACTTACATTGCCAGCCTGTATAATCGGCTCTCCACTCCCATTGCCGATCGCATGGTTGAAAATGAAGACTTTGTAAATGCACCCAACTGGTTGCCCATCCGGTTCAAAATAGATGATGAAACCTGGTTCGATCCCAATCAAACCAACATCAATCAAATCAACAGGACACTCAATTTCAAAAACGGTTTGCTCTCCAGATCGCTCATCGTAACAGATGAAGAAAACAGAAAAACTGCCATTAAAAGTGAACGGTTTGCCAGCATGTATCATCCGCATCAGGCTTGCATTCGGTATAGCGTTACTCCACTCAACTACTCTGCTGTCATCAGTTTTTCCTCGTCCCTGGATGGCACCCACAAAAATGAAGGCGTGAACCGTTATAAAGCGCTAAATCAACAACATTTACAACCTGTTAAGGAAGGTGGCGAAGGTAACCTTTCCTGGCTTCTGGTAAAAACAACCCAGTCGGGCATTGAAATTGCCGAGGCCGCCAAACTAACCCTGACTTTGAACGACATCCCTGAAACAATCGACTATGGTGTGACTTCCGATGCTGGCATCGTATATACTTATGCCAGCCATCAAATCATGGAAGGAGAAACCCTGGGCATCGAAAAAATGGTTTCCATTCACGCTTCTCATCTGGGCAGCGAAAATCCCTTGGAAATGGCCATTTCAGAGGTAAAGACCATGCTATCCTTTGATGACTTATTACAAGAAAGTGCCGAAGCCTGGGACAAAATATGGAATAAAGTCAATATCAAACTTTCAGGTGACCGACTGGCTCAGAAGTTATTGCGCATGCATACCTACCACCTGATAGTGTCAGCTTCGCCCCACAACCGACAGATTGATGCCAGTATGACAGCCCGGGGATTACACGGCGAGGCCTACCGCGGTCACATTTTCTGGGACGAACTTTTTATCCTGCCTTTTTACGATCTCCACTTCCCGGAAACGGCAAAAGCTATGTTGATGTACCGCTACCGCCGTCTGGATAAAGCCCGTGAATATGCCAAAGAATATGGCTACAAAGGTGCTATGTTCCCCTGGCAAAGCGGCAGCGATGGTCGCGAAGAAACGCAGGTGGTTCATTTAAACCCACTCACCGGACATTGGGGCGACGACTACAGTTCGTTGCAAAGGCATGTTTCACTGGCCATCGCATACAATATCTGGCAATACCTCCACATCACCGGCGACTGGGATTTTATGGAAGACTATGGCGCTGATATGTTTCTCGAAATATGTCAGTTTTGGGAAAGCAAATGCCAATGGAACCACAATACCCGGCGTTATTCCATCGACAAAGTAATGGGTCCTGATGAGTTCCACGAAAGTTATCCTGACTCCGAAGAGGGAGGCCTTCGTGACAATGCCTACACCAACATCATGGTTTCATGGATGTTTGATAAGGCCGATGAGTTGGTTAAAAAACTGAGTTCGGCCACCAGAAACAAGCTTTTCCGGAAAACGGGAATCCTGCAACAGGACATTGAAAAATGGAATGAGATTAAAACCCACCTGAACCTGGTTATCAATGAGGATGGGATTATTGCCCAATATGATGGTTATTTTGAATTAAAGGAACTCGATTGGGATTATTACCGCAATAAGTTTGGCAATATATACCGGATGGACAGGTTGTTGAAAGCCGAAGGAAAATCGGCTGATGATTACAAAGTGGCCAAACAGGCAGATACCCTGATGACATTTTACAACCTGGATCAGGAGCAGGTGGCGCACATCCTGTTGGAGATGGGATATTCCCTGCCCAAAGACTTTTTGGAGAGAAACCTCCGCTATTATCTCGACAGGACCTCGCATGGCTCCACTTTGAGCCGGGTGGTACATTCGCAATTGGCAAATGCCATCGGAAACTATCAATTAAGCAGTGATCTGTATCGCGATGCACTTACCTCAGATTATGCCGACATCCAGGGAGGGACCACTGCCGAAGGTATTCATGCCGGTGTGATGGCAGGAACACTGATGATAGCCCTAAACACATTCGCTGGTATTGACCTGCGCGGCGAAAGGCTTAAGGTCACACCACATCTACCCGAAACATGGAAAGAATTGGCCTTTCGACTCACCTTTAAGGGCGTTGATTATCAGTTTGAAATATCAAAAGATGTCATTCAGGTGATGACAGATAAACCTGCAAAAATTTTGATATTCGACTCAGAATTTGAAACTACAAAAGGGGCAACCCTGATGTATATTTTTTAGCATGAAGCAGAAGATTAAGTTATGCAAAACCAAATTATCACTATTACCGACAAACACAGGGCCGCTGCCCAACTGATAGTCGACAGGGTGTTGGTGGAACGAACCCCGAAGTTCATTATGACCGTAACCGGGGAGGTAGGAACCGGCAAATCTACTATCTCATACCTGGTGGCAAAAATTTTGAAGGATTATGGATACAGGTGCAAGATTATGGAACTGGACAACTACTACAAAATTCCACCTCTTGAAAGAAAAGCCTGGCGCAGGAAACATGGCCTTGGTAAAGTAGGCCCGGATGAATATAACTGGGAAAAAATTTATGAAAACATCAGTGATTTTAAAGAAGACAGGGTGGCTGCCATGCCGCTGGTCGATCTGCTTACCGATTATGTTGATGAATTAACTACTGATTTTAAAGGAATTGATATACTCATCATCAGAGGCTTGTATTCAATCAACTGCAAAGAATCGAAGCTGAAGGTTTTCATCGAGTTGTCGTATCAGGAAGTTTTAGAACAAAACACCTACGTAGCCAGTGAAGTCATTGATCATTTTCGCCTGCAAGTGATGCAGAAAGAACAGGAAATGGTACAACTCCATAAGACTGAAGCCAACTTTTTTATCGATTTTGCTACTTCAAACGAAATATTTCACCTTTAAAAAATTGTTTGCCATGCTGGAAGATGTATTATTAATTGCCGACAAACACAGACAAGCCGCTGCTGCTATCGTTGAGGAAATCCTCAAACGCCGGATTACTAAAATGGTTGTGGCCATTTCGGGCGAGTCGGGTTCCGGAAAGTCAGAGCTTACCCATGTCATCGCTAAATCACTCAGGAAAGAAGGCATTTTCGCCAAACCCATTCACATCGATAATTTCTACAATACACTTCCGTTAGAGAGAACCGAATGGAGGACAAAGCACGGCGTTGAGAATGTAGTCGGCATTAATGAATACCGTTGGGACAAGGTATATCAAGTGCTTGAAGATTTTAAAAACAACAGTTATTCAACCATGCCCTGCGTAGATCTGGTAACCGAGCAAGTGGATGAGCTCACCACCAATTTTAAGGGCGTCGATATGTTGATTATCGATGGCATATACGCCATCAATACCGAAGGAGTGGACCTGAGGGTTTTTATCGAACTAACCTACCACGAAACTAAAAAAGCCCAAACAGACCGGGGTAAGGAACCTGACAATCCATTTAGATGGAGTGTTTTAGAGCAAGAGCACCAGGCAGTACTAAGTATTAAGAACAAAGCTGATATTTTTATTGACAAGGAATATCGGGTCAGGCAGGCAGAATAAGGAACCAAACAGTTGTCCTTTGCCAATGAGTTGAGGGAATTCACTTCTTGTTGTCATGATATCTCATTGAAGAATCCTGACCAGGTATTGAAGCTTCAATATTTGTCGCATTCATTGTTCAAAACAGTCATATCTACCGACTTCATCTTATGATTCTGACAATATGGCTGCAATGCAGAGGTGGCAAACTATTTGCTTACTTGTGCCAGTTAATACACTTGTTGCAACAGCCAATAAAAATTAAACCATGGATAAAGAAAAGAATAAAGACATAGACGATGTAACCTTTGAGGACCAGCACCATACGACTTCCGACGAAAACGAGATATCAGAAGCTGATCATCAAGCCGGTACGGGACATGAAAAAGAAACCAAAAGGAGTAAAAGAAGCAAGACAGAGAAGGTGATTGAGGAATTGGAGAAAAAGTGCGAAGAATCGAATGACAAATACCTGAGGTTGTATTCTGAATTTGACAATTACCGCAAAAGAACCCAAAAAGAACGCATCGAATTGTTTAAAACCGCCTCTCAGGAATTGATTGTCGACCTGCTTCCAGTTGTGGACGATTTTGAAAGGGCACTGGCAGCCTTAACTGCAAGTCATGCGAATGAAGAATCCACCAAGGGTGTTGAATTAATTTTTGGAAAATTATTTTCAACCCTTTCGCAAAAAGGATTGGAACCAATGGATGCTACCGGCAAAGAATTTGATACGGATTTTCATGAAGCCATCACCAACATACCGGCGCCTACCAAGGAACTAAAAGGAAAAGTGATTGATGTGGTTCAAAAAGGGTATCTGCTCAACGGCAAAATCATTCGCTTCGCCAAAGTAGTGGTAGGAAGCTAATAAAAAATTAATAGGGATAAGGGCATAAATCATGAGTAAACGCGACTATTACGATATACTGGGTGTTAGCAAGGGTGCTTCAGCAGATGAAATAAAAAAGGCATACCGCAAAATGGCACTCAGGTATCACCCTGATAAAAACCCGGGTAACGCGGAAGCCGAAGAATCATTCAAAGAAGCAGCCGAAGCCTACGAAGTACTAAGTAACCCGGATAAAAAGGCCCGATACGACCAGTATGGCCATGCAGGTCTTGGCAATGGAGGCGGCTATGGAGGAGGTGGTGCACACATGTCGATGGATGACATTTTCAGTCATTTTGGCGATATCTTTGGAGGTGCATTCGGTGGCAGCAGTGGTTTTGGAGGTTTCGGCGGACAAAGCAGCCGGGGGAAAAGAGTAAACCGCGGTTCGAACCTGAGGGTAAAAGTAAAGCTGTCGCTTGAAGAAATAGCTTATGGCATTGAGAAAAAAATCAAACTCAACAAATATATTGAATGTGTTGAATGTCATGGATCGGGATCAGAGAAGGGAAGTTCCCCGACCACCTGCCCCACTTGCCATGGACGTGGCCAGGTATCACAAATAACCAACACTTTCCTTGGTCAAATGCAAACCAGTTCTACCTGTCCTCAATGCGGTGGTACAGGCGAGATAATAACCAACAAGTGTAAGACCTGCCATGGTAACGGAGTTGACAAAGGCGAAGAAGTTGTAACCATTAAAATCCCGGCCGGTGTGGCAGAAGGCATGCAGCTCTCCATCAATGGACGCGGAAATGCGGGGGCACGTGGCGGGGTTCCCGGAGATTTAATTATCCTCATCGAAGAAAAGGAGCATCCTGATTTGGTACGCGATGGAAACAACCTGTTGTACGATCTGTTCATCAATTTTGCAGATGCCGCACTCGGAAGTTCGGTTGAAATCCCAACCATCGACAACAAGGCCCGCATCGCGATTGCCCCCGGAACCCAGGGAGGAAAAGTTCTCCGGCTGAAAGGAAAGGGCCTGCCCGATGTAAATGGCTATGGTAAAGGGGATTTACTGGTGAACATCAACGTCTGGACTCCAAGAGTATTGAGCGACAAAGAAAAAATCATTCTCGAAGAACTACAAAAGTCCCCTAATTTTCAACCAAATCCAACGGCCAAGGACAAAAGCTACTTCGACCGGATGAGGGAATTTTTCGCCTAAGCCTATGATGACACTTCAAGCCAACCACATCTCAAAAAGCTTTGACAACCACAAAGCCCTGGATGACGTAACGATTCAGGTTCCTGAGCAATCTATTTTTGGATTGCTTGGCCCCAATGGTGCCGGTAAAACCACCCTGATCCGCATCATCAATATGATTGCCGTAAAAGACCAGGGAGAAATCCTGCTCAACGGTAAACCCATGCAACCTTCCGATGCCAGCCAAATTGGCTATTTACCCGAAGAACGGGGTTTGTATAAAAAGATGAAGGTGGGAGAACAAGCGGTTTATCTCGCCCGTTTAAAAGGCATGTCGAAGCATGACGCTACCGTAAAATTAAAGCATTGGTTCGGGAAATTTGAAATGGATAGCTGGTGGAACAGAAAAGTAGAAGAACTTTCGAAGGGAATGCAACAGAAAGTACAATTTATCGTCACCGTGCTGCACCAACCCAAGTTGCTCATCTTTGATGAACCTTTCAGTGGTTTCGACCCCATCAACGTGAACCTGCTAAAAGCAGAGATTATCAATCTAAAAAACGAAGGTTCCACCATCATCTTCTCTACCCACAACATGGCCTCTGTAGAAGAAATTTGCGATCAAATCACCTTGATACATCAAAGCAAGAATATCCTCTCGGGCGAAATTAATGACATCAAACAACGGTATAAAACCCAGACTTACGAAGTAGAGTACAAGTCATCAAAGGCATTGCTGCTTCCTGAAAGCCTCTTTCACATCGTTTCTACCCAGCCGAAGAACAACCACCTGGCGGCACATGTTAAAATATCAGACAATGCCACTTCGAACCTGCTATTACAACACCTCATTCAACAAGCCGAAATTATTAATTTTCAAGAGGTTCTTCCCTCACTCAACGATATTTTCATCCGCGAAGTCAGCCCTAAACAACCCTGAGTTATGAATAAGATCTTACTCATCATCCAACGAGAATACCTGACCAGGGTAAAGAAAAAGTCTTTTATCGTGATGACCATCGTGGGGCCAATCCTCATGGCTGCCATGATTATTCTTCCTGCATTTTTGGCCAATTGGAGCGATGCCACAGAAAAACGCATTGCCGTTTTAGATGAAACAGGATGGTTCTTCGAGAAATTTCAAAATGAGGATAACATCAAATTCTATCATGTGTTCGAGGGTCTGGAAGAAGAAAAAAAACAGGCATTAAATGTAAAAGGAGATCTTCTGCTTTACATTCCGTTGCCCGAACTCAATGTGCCTGTGAATGCAGAATTGTTTTCGACAAAACAACCCGGTTTAAATGTAACCAGTTACATTAAATCGACCATGAAACAAATCGTCGAGAACAAAAAGCTGCTGGCTTCGGGAATCGATCCGGAAATCATCAAATCGGCCAAGGTAGATATCAATCTCGTCAGCATCAAGGTTGACGAAGGGGGAATTGAGAAAAAAAGCAATACAGAAGTGGAAGTAGGACTGTCCATCTTTGCCGGTATCATGATTTATTTTTTCATTTTTATGTTTGGCGCACAGGTTCTTAAAGGTGTAATTGAAGAAAAATCAAACCGCATTGTAGAAGTTATTATTTCTTCTGTAAAGCCCTTTCAACTGATGATGGGCAAAATTGTTGGTATCGCGCTGGTGGGGCTCACTCAGTTCATGCTCTGGATTGTACTCACCTTAATTATTGTTGGCATTGTACAGGTCATGTTTATGAGTGGAGATAGCTCCACAATAGAAATGATGGGGACCCAATCCGCGATGATGGGCCAGGTGAACGATGGAGGCAGCCAAATGGACGCTATGATGATGATCTCCGAAACACTTGGGAGTGTCAACTTTATGGTGATGACCTTAAGTTTTATTTTCTATTTCCTGGGAGGTTATTTGTTATACGCTTCACTTTTTGCAGCCATTGGCGGTGCCGTTGACAACGATGCCGACACGCAACAGTTTATGCTTCCCGTTTCCATACCTCTCATCCTGGCCGTGGCCATGTCGGGTGTCATCATCAATCAACCCGACAGCAGTTTAGCTTTCTGGATGTCGATGATCCCTTTTACCTCACCCATTACCATGATGATGCGCATTCCATTCGGTGTACCTCTTTGGGAAATTTTACTTTCGATGGGACTGCTGGTGGCAGGGTTTATTTTTAGCACGTGGGTTGCGGGCAAAATATATAAAACAGGAATTCTGATGTATGGCAAAAAAATCTCCTATGGTGTCATTTGGAAGTGGTTATCTACCCGGTAAGAAGATAGGCAATAAACTTTAACCAACCACTTTTTATCGTATAAAAGCGCCCCCGGCCACATCGGTTGGCGTAGGGGTAGAAGTTGCACCTTATTAAATGTAAGCAAAATTGTTAATTCTCAAATATTATACTATTTTTGCACCCTTAAAAAAATACAGTTAAATCATTAATAAATCATCTCAAATGCAGAACAGAGGAGCTATCAAATTTTTTGCCATTGCGTTTGCCCTGGTGTGTTTGTATCAATTGAGCTTTACCTTCGTCACCATGCGTGTCGAAAAAAAGGCCAAAGAATACGCGAAACATGAAGTGGCATCGCAAAAAGCAAAGGAGCTTGCCGCAGGAAATGAAATCAAGGAAGTATTTATTCTTGACTCCATTACACGGGCCAGAGAAGAATATTATCTCGACAGTATTGACAACGTGGTTGTTTATAACATCCTGGTCGATCAATATACCTACAAGCAAGCCAAAGAAAGGGAAATCAACCTGGGTCTCGACTTAAAGGGGGGTATGAACGTGGTACTTGAAGTATCAGTGGGCGATATTGTGACAGCTCTCTCCGGGAACAGCAAGGATCCTGTGTTTGTGCAAGCCATGAAATTGGCACATGAAAAGCAAAAAAACAGCAATAAGGGGTTTGTGACCTTGTTTGGTGAATCGTTTAATGAACTGGATCCCAATGCCCGGTTAGCCTCTATCTTTCTGTACGAGTTTAAAGACAAAGGTATTACCACCAACTCGACCAATGAGGAGGTACTGAAGGTAATAAAGGCTGAAGCCGATGATGCCATCGACCGTTCTTATCAGATTCTTCGCACCCGTATCGACCGTTTTGGTGTGGCTCAGCCCAATATCCAACGATTAGCTACCACAGGAAGAATCCTGATTGAGCTTCCCGGCATTAAAGATCCGGAACGTGTACGTAAGCTGCTTCAGGGCACTGCAAAACTTGAATTTTGGGAAACCTATAACTTCTCGGATCTGTACACCTATTTTGATGAGGCCAATGCCCTGTTAAAGGCTGAGATTGTGCTCGAGGAAGAAGCACTTGCCGATAGCTCAAATAAACTAAAGACAACAGTTTCAGAAGAAATAGCAACCAATGGTGACAATCAAACTCCGGAAAACGAATTAGAAACACCTGATAGTACTGAAGCTTCTGCCAACAAACTCCTGAAAAAACTTGAAGCCGATACAACAAACGAGAGTTCAGAAATGAGTATCGCCGAGCAGGCAAAAAACTATCCGCTTTATGCTTACCTGCAACCTTCCTATTTTCAGGATGAGTCAGGAAGAATGACACCGGGAGCAACTGCCCGTGTTGGTATCGCGGCCATTAAAGACACGGCACGTGTCAACCAGATGCTTAAAAAAGTAGTTGATATTTTCCCACGTGACCTTAAATTTGTGTGGTCGGTAAAACCGGATCCAAGGACTCCTGATCTTCTTGAGCTGATTGCCCTTAAAGCCAGTTACCGTGACGGTGCTGCAGCTCTTGGTGGCGATGTAATTGAAAGCGCCCGTCAGGATTACGATCAAAATGGCGGGATATCTGTTGATATGCAGATGAATGGTCAAGGTGCCAAGGTCTGGAAAAGATTAACGGGTGAAAGCATTGGAAAACAAATAGCCATCGTGCTCGACAACTATGTATATTCTTATCCGGTTGTTAACGGAGAAATTCCAAACGGGCGTTCTTCCATATCGGGAGGATCCATGGATTTAAATGAAGCCCAGGATCTTGCAAACATATTAAAAGCAGGTAAGCTACCTGCTCCCGCACGAATTGTTGAAGAAGCGGTGGTAGGTCCATCCTTGGGCCGCGAAGCCGTATCAGCGGGTATGAACTCCTTTATTCTGGCCTTCATCCTTGTTCTGGTGTACATGATTGTATATTATAACCGGGCCGGTATGGTGGCCAGTACCGCACTAATCACCAATATCTTTTTCCTCTTTGGAATCCTGGCTTCTTTGGGAGCCGTCCTTACCCTCCCCGGTATGGCAGGTATTGTGCTAACCTTGGGTATGGCTGTTGATGCCAACGTTATTATTTACGAGCGTATTAAAGAAGAAATCAGGACTGGAAAAGGCATGCGACTAGCCATTACCGATGGGTATCAAAACGCCTATTCGGCCATTATCGACGGGAACGTAACCACCCTCTTAACAGGTATTGTATTGTATGTGTTTGGAACCGGACCTGTTCAGGGATTTGCAACTACTCTGATCATTGGTATCCTGTCGTCATTGTTCACAGCCATCTTTATCTCCCGTTTGATCTTTTTATGGATGGAACGCACCAACAAAACGGTGAACTTTTCAACCAAATTTACTGCCAACGTGCTGGCAAATACCAGTTTTAAATTTATTCAGGGCCGTAAAAAAGCATATCTCTTTTCTGGTTTTCTCATTTTAATTAGTGTTGCCTCGCTTTCCTATAGAGGTCTTAACTATGGTATCGACTTTACAGGGGGAAGAACCTATGTAGTCAGATTCGACCAGAACATTGATGCAGAAAAAGCCCGTGTCGCACTTACCACACAATTTGATAATATGGCGCCTGAAATTAAAACCTTTGGAGCCAATTCGCAGATAAAAGTGACCACCAAATTTATGATCGAATCGGATGGCTCGGAAGTAGACGGCATCATTCAGAAAAAATTGTACGAAGGATTAAAAGGGCTGTATTCTAAAGAGTTAACCTATGTGGATTTTTCATCAGATACCGAAGGTGAAAATAAATTACTTGGGATTCTGAGTTCACAAAAAATAGGACCAACCATTGCCTATGACATCCGCAACAAAGCCTATATGGCCATTTTCTTTGCCCTGATTATTATCTTCATCTACATCGCCATCCGGTTTAAAAAATGGCAATATGGTGTGGCCGGTGTGGCTGCTTTAGCACATGACACCATCATCACCATGGGGATGTTCTCCATATTTTATGGCTTGTTGCCATTTAATATGGAAGTCGATCAGGCTTTTATCGCAGCCATCCTTACGATCATTGGATACTCTATCAACGATACGGTGATTATTTTCGACCGTATCCGTGAAAACGTCAAATTGTACCCAAAACACACCATCTTGCGCAATATGAATGAAGGGTTGAATAGTACCTTAGCCCGTACCATGAACACTTCAGGAACAACCATAGTGGTTTTATTGGTTATCTTTATCTTTGGTGGTGAAGTGATCCGCGGCTTTATCTTTGCATTGCTGATTGGAATTATGATCGGGACCTACTCATCCGTATTTACGGCGAGTCCCCTTGCATACGACCTACTTAAAGGTGATAAAGAAGAACGTGAAATGAAGCTGATAGCTGAAACTGCGAGAAAAGGGAAGAAATAATAGTGTCTTTAAAAAGTTCTAAAGTTCCGTTGCTGTCGCAGCGGGACTTTTTTTTGTAATTTTGCTCGCATCATTAAATCAATCTCAATTGACACTACTTTTTTTTGATCTGGGATCGGGCGAAATATTTCTAATTGTATTGGCCGTAATATTGGTGTTTGGTCCCGGTAAAATTCCTGAAATTGCCAGGGGATTGGGGAAGTTTATTAACGAAGTTAAGCGCGCTTCCGAGGATATTAAAACAGAAATCAACAGGGAGGCTGACAAGCTGGACCGGGAAAAGCGGCTGGAGGCATACAAAAACTCTTTGAAAAAGGAAAATGAACCTATCACCGCTCAAGATACAGAACCTGGTACCAAGGAAGTAGAATCCCCTGCCAAAGAAGAGGACATCATCCAATAATTATCATTTGAATCCGTTTAAAGATTAACGATAAAAAACTATGGCACCTATGAATAAACTGTTTCCCGCATGTATGCTTCTTATGCTGTTGCTGGTTTTCCCTATTCTTTTAAACGCCCAACGTAACCCTGCTAAAAGTGCAGATGAAGCGTTTTCGAAACAACAGTACACTGTAGCCATCGATAAATATAAAAAAGCCTATACAAAAGTTAAAAAAAACAAGGAAGAAAAGAACCGGATTACAGCCCAGATGGCCGAATGTTACCGGCTTACCGGAAATTATAAACGGGCCGAAGCATCGTACAAACGATTGATAAAGAACGAATACGATAAAAGAAACCCGGAGATCTTGTTGCGCTATGCCGATGCGCTAAAAATTGGTGGAGATTTTGATGAAGCCATTGTACAATACAATGCCTATACCGAGCGAGTGCCGGATGACCCCAGGGGTAAAAGAGGTGCAGAAACAACACTCCTGGTGCAGGAATGGATTGAGAATCCATCTAAATATGAAGTCACCAACATAAAAAATATCAATTCGCGCGAGGCTGACTTTGCTCCTGCCTACACAAGCGAAAACTATAACGAAATTGCTTTCACCTCCACCCGCGAAGGGACTCAGGGAAAAGATACGGACAAATGGACAGGCCAGAGTTTTAGCGATTTGTTTGTTGCCAAAACAGACCGAAAAGATGAATGGTCCACACCGGTACCATTGGACAATTCAGAAACCATCAACACCAAAGGCAATGAGGGTTCTGCCACCTTCAATTCGCAATTTAACACCATGTATTTTACCCGTTGCCCCAACACGGAGCAAATTGAATCCGGCTGTCAGGTGTATACATCAAAACGAAGTGGCCGTAACTGGAGCGATCCTGAGATGGTCGATATAAAAGGTATCGATACCCTGTCAACAATAGGGCAACCTACCATTAGCAAAAGCGAACTAATCATTTATTTCTCAGCCAACAGGCGGGGTGGAATAGGAGGTAACGATATCTGGGTGGCTTACCGCGACAGCAAAAGTGACGGTTTTGGCCGTCCATTGAATATTGGCGATGTGGTAAACACTCCCGGCGATGAACTGTTTCCTTTTTTACGCAACGACACCACGCTTTATTTCGCCAGCGATGGTCACGGTGGCATGGGCGGTTTGGATATTTTTGTCACAACCATCGATACAGCCGGCAAATGGGGACCCCCTAAAAATTTAAAATATCCCATTAATTCCACCTCCGACGATTTTGGAATTGTGTTTCATCCAAAAGATGAATATGGGTTTCTAAGCTCAAACAGAAAGGGAACACGTGGATTGGAAGATATTTGGTATTTTATTCAACCTCCGTTGGAGTTCACTTTGAAGGGAACAGTAAAAGACGACCGCACACTGCTTTTTGTGGAAGATGCTACCGTGCAGATGGTTGGCTCATCAGGTTCGTCCGTCTCCACCAGAACTAACGACAAGGGATTTTACTCCTTTGGCAAAAGCCAACTGGAACCCAACACCACTTATGATGTAATTGTTACAAAGCCAAACTATTTCAATGTCAAAGGAAGTTTCACGACCGTTGGTGTTGAGTTCAGCAAAGATTTTGAAAAGAATTTCATGCTTCAACCCATCCCTGCAGAACCCATCATGCTACCTGAAATCCTGTATGACCTGGCTAAATGGGATCTTAAACCTCAGTATGAAGATTCGCTGCAAGGTCTTGTTCAAACCCTGCGCGACAATCCCAACCTGGTGATCGAACTGGCCTCGCACACCGACTTCCGCGACAGCGACGAACGCAACGACATCTTGTCGCAACGCAGGGCTCAATCAGTTGTCGATTACCTGATCATCAGGGGTATCGACCCACAACGCCTGGTGGCAAAAGGCTATGGGGAACGTGTGCCGCTTAAACTTAAAAGTGACAAGATCAGAGAAGGATTCCTGTTTAAAGAAGGATCTGTCCTTAACGAAGAATATATCAACTCCCTTACCTCTGATAATGAAAAAGAAGCTGCACACCAAATGAACAGACGTTCAGAATTCAGGGTATTGCGAAAAGATTACGTCCCGGCTGGAACCAATTTGGATATCGTAGACATCAACATCGTAACTAACCCCGATGATAACTCGGTACTTTTTACTGAACAAGGCGGCACAGGAACCTATCTCTCCACCTGTATCATCAATGGGTATAACGAATCTTTCGCTTTTGACAAAGGAGCCGATCCGATGATTTCGCTGGATAAGGCCATGGATCTGCTGAAATGGGGAGCCATTAGCAAGGAGAACTTTGAAGGGGATCCTGAGAAAGTCCTGGCCAACAACACCATCGCCGACAGGGCTGTAATCAATATCAAAGAAATCACCATTGGCAATGTAACCGTCAACGATGTGCAACTTAAGGTGACTTATAAACTTAATTATGGGCTGGTGTTTGGCGACGGGTTGATGAAACAGTTTGGTAAATATAATTTCAACACCAAAACACATAAACTAACCATAGATTAGGACCATCGCGGGTGTTAGCAGCACTTTTATCTGCCGGGTTATCAGCTCAGAGAAAACCAACTTATGACCGATCACGAAGAATCAAGGTATTTGCAGCGAGGTGTTTCCGCTTCGAAAGAAGATGTGCATGAGGCCATCAGGCATCTGGACAAAGGGCTATTCCCCAACGCGTTTTGTAAGATAATACCCGATTATCTAGGCAACGACCCGGATTATTGCAACGTGATGCATGCGGATGGCGCCGGGACCAAATCATCATTGGCTTACCTTTATTGGAAAGAAACCGGCGACCTGGGCGTTTGGAAAGGCATCGCACAGGATTCCATCGTCATGAACACGGATGACTTGCTATGTGTGGGCATCACCGATGGGATATTGCTTTCATCAACCATTGGAAGAAATAAAAACCTGATACCCGGAGAAATAATTGCAGCCATCATCAACGGCACGGAAGAATTTCTGGCAAATATGCGCAGTCTTGGCCTTGATATGCACCTGACGGGTGGCGAAACAGCCGATGTGGGCGATTTGGTGAGAACCATTATTGTTGATACCACAGCTACCGCCAGGACATTGCGTAAGAATATTATCCAAACCCACATCCAACCCGGTGATGTAATCGTTGGCCTGGCTTCTGATGGTCAGGCTCATTATGAAAATTTCTACAATGGTGGCATGGGAAGCAACGGACTTACTTCAGCACGTCACGATGTTTTTAACCATGACCTGGCTTTGAAATATCCCGAAAGCTTCGATCCAGGTATTCCTGCACACCTGGCCTATTCTGGAAAGCTACAACTCACGGCGCCAAGTCCCATAAAAGGTATGGATGTTGGCAAATTGGTGCTTTCGCCTACGCGCACCTATGCTCCTGTAATCAAAACCATGCTGAAGGACCACAGGTCTTCTATCCACGGAATGATTCACTGTAGCGGTGGAGCACAGACCAAAGTACTTCACTTTATCGAAAATCTCCATGTAATAAAGCACAACCTCTTCCCTACTCCCGCCTTGTTTGAAATGATACAAGCGCAATCGGGAACCGAATGGAAAGAGATGTACAAAGTGTTCAACATGGGCCACCGCATGGAATTGTATGTTCCTGAGCATGTTGCGCCAGAGTTGATTGACATTTCCAAATCGTTTGGTATTGATGCCCGAATTGTTGGCCATGTAGAAGCGTCCGAAGAAAAACAGCTGACCATTCAGTCGGAATATGGAACTTTTCGTTATGACTAGTTAAAATGTTATCACCTATTCATTTATGGGTAATTATCGAAAAAAAATAATCGAACTCTTTTCACTACTCCTTTCGCTGTCAGGTCTTAGTTTAACAGCTCAACCAGGCGATCGCTGGAAAGCAGGAAGTGCTGGCGAGCTACGCGATTCGGTACAAACAGTGTATTGTTTTGTTGAA
>PCUL01000057.1:897-1648 GCA_002771745.1 Bacteroidetes bacterium CG18_big_fil_WC_8_21_14_2_50_41_14 | reverse complement strand
GTCTGACAAAGACATCAAACAAGAAACTGCCACTGAATTGGTTCCTTCGGAATTGCCTCCGGCACCGACCATATCTCTTGATTGGAAAACGGTAAATGTAAATTTTACCCTGAGCGGTCATTATGTTGTTCAATACTCTGATATGGTTAGCGGTATGGATCCTAATCATCACATGACTTGGGGTTGCGGCAACATAGATTTAAGTCCTGGTTCATCTGGTTGGGATTGTTCAGCTTCCAGTACATATTTTTCTGTTTCTGGTGCAGATTATTGTCAATTCTTATACGTAACTTCAAATCTTACTCCAACTCCTGGACAACCCGTATATCATACGATTGACTTGAGGGTAAGAGATGACGAAGGTGACGAGTCTAATCAGGCAGGGATAACTCTTGTAATAAATTACGTGCAGAATCCAAGTTCATCCGAACCTGCAAATCCATGTGATTTTCAATAAATTATAAGGATTTCAATTATAATATTCATTAAATTTTGAAACAACCTGTTAAATAAATTCTGTACTTATTGTAATTCATTTAACAGTTTGTTTCATTTACAGTTATCAATTGAAGATATTTTCTATCTTTATTCAATCAGTGTATTACCTTCTTATTATGAACTATTTAAACACAAATTATGAAAAATAGATTACTTTACTTAGCTGTTTTAACCTTCTTTCCATTGATGTTGTCATCGCAGGTGTATTACAACCATACTTTTAGTTTTGGTGCGTTTGATCATCCGGTAGCCT
>PCUL01000057.1:0-864 GCA_002771745.1 Bacteroidetes bacterium CG18_big_fil_WC_8_21_14_2_50_41_14 | reverse complement strand
CATTTGCCTTAAAAATAAATATAAATGGAGATGAAGTTTGGAGAGCAACTATCGAAGATTCCTCAAAATATATGGCTCTTTGCATTACCGAAGGTGGGCATATTACCTTGGCCGGAAGCAAAAATAACCATTGTTTTTTAAGCCAGGTTAACAGTGAATCAGGCACAGAAATCTGGTCGTATCAGGAAGAAGTTTCAGAAGGTTTTTGGTTTGGTTCTGTGAATGAAATTACAAATGGAGTTGATTATAGGTTACACGCGGCTAAAACAACCGATGCCACTCACTTAATTCAATATGATGTATTTGACTCTGAAGTTGGCATTTATATTGAAACGGTTAAAAATATAAACCATATTGATACTCCGGTTTTTGTTTCGGGTCAAATTTCTCCCAATCAGATTTGGTTCGCTTGCGAGGGACTGGTCATTTGCAATAATTATGATAGCTATTGTTGGTTGTGGGAGTTTAGTACTATTCATATTGCCGGGGTTAACAAATATTCACAGGATCAAGGTTGTGTTGTTCGATACTGGTTTTTTCCACCAACCAATCAATACTTCATTGGAATACTGACTATGGCACCTGAGGGTATTGTATACGGGAATTCGTTCGAACTAACTTACCCAAATTATAGTGTCATAGGTTCCGGTATCCTGGGTACTGACAAAATATTGGTTACCGGAACAATTGAGGGTGAACTAGCCGTGTGGTTTATTGATTATGCATTAACCAACATGTATGAAAGAACTTACCCAAGTGACCCTCCCCGAATAGGTGTTGATGTGCTTGGTTTGCCATCAAACGATATGGTAATTATGGGCACAGAGACCGGAAGCACGGGTGATGAAACCGATATTTTTTTAA
>PCUL01000136.1:911-1604 GCA_002771745.1 Bacteroidetes bacterium CG18_big_fil_WC_8_21_14_2_50_41_14 | reverse complement strand
TAGCAGTTTTTTTAATGTCATTTATTCCGATGTCTGACAAAGACATCAAACAAGAAACTGCCACTGAATTGGTTCCTTCGGAATTGCCTCCGGCTTCCGGACTCTATGTTTCATGGTCCACTGTCGAGGTGAATTTTAACCTGAGTGGGCACTATGTTGTTCGGTACTCTAATAATGTTAGTGGTTTAGAACTAAATCACACATTATCATGGGGCTGTGGATATGTAGATGTTCAACCAAATACATCTAGTTGGGATTGTTCACGTTCAGAGACATACTATTATGATGCAGTGGGAACAGATTGTGACTATATTGGTGTCACTTCAAATTCCACCCCATCACCGGGAAATCCGGCAATTCACTCAATTGACTTTAGAGTTAAAGATGATCAAGGTGTTGAGTCTAACTGGGGAGGGATAACTCTAGTAATAAAATATGTACAGAATCCTGCTAATTCAGAACCAGCAAATCCATGCAGTTCCTATTAAATTAATATTCGATCTAATCAAATAAATTTCAACGAATATTGAAACAAACTGTTAGTTAAGTTATGAAATTATTATAATTCATTTAGCAGTTTGTTTCATTCACAGTTAATAATCGAAGATATTTTCTATCTTTATTAATTCAGTGTATTACCTTCTTATTATGAACTATTTATACATAAATTATGAAAAATAGATTAATTTACTT
>PCUL01000136.1:0-853 GCA_002771745.1 Bacteroidetes bacterium CG18_big_fil_WC_8_21_14_2_50_41_14 | reverse complement strand
ACCAAAGCGCATTTGCCTTAAAAATAAATATAAATGGAGATGAAGTTTGGAGAGCAACTATCGAAGATTCCTCAAAATTTATGGCACTTTGCATTACCGCAAGCGGACATATTGCCCTGGCCGGAAACAAAAATAACCATTGTTTTTTAAGCCTGGTTAGCAGTGAATCAGGCACAGAGATATGGTCGTATCAGGAAGAAGTTTCCGAAGGTTTTTGGTTTGGTTCGGTGAATGAAATTACCAATGGAACAGATTATAGATTACATGCGGCCAGAACAACCAATGCCACCCATTTAATTCAATATTATGTATTTGATTCTGAGAGCGGAAATTATATTGTAGATGTTGAAGATATAAACAATATTTTCAGTCCGGTTTTTGTATCTGGTCAAATATCACCCAATCAAATTTGGTTTGCTTGCGAGGGTTTGGTCATTTGTAATAATTATAACGGGTTATGTGGATTTTGGATGTTTAGTGCCTTACATATCGCAGGGGTTGATAGATATTCACCTGACAAGGGTTGCGTTGTTCGACTATTTGCCTGGGGTTCTGAGTATTACATAGGCGTATTAACCAAGACACTTGAAGGAAATATTGTATATGGTAATGCTTTCGAAATAGTTTACCCAAATTTTAATGTCAAGGGTTCCGGAATCCTTGGCTCTGACAAAATATTGGTTACCGGAACAATTGAGGATGAACTAGCCGTGTGGTTTATTGATTATGCCTTAACCAACATGTATGAAAGAACATATCAAAGTGACCCTCCCCGAATGGGTGTTGATGTACTTGGTTTGCCATCAAACGATATGGTAATTATGGGCACAGAGACCGGAAGCACGGGTGATGA
>PCUL01000311.1 GCA_002771745.1 Bacteroidetes bacterium CG18_big_fil_WC_8_21_14_2_50_41_14 | reverse complement strand
AATGACCTACCAACAAGTGGCTCATTCCTGGTGCAACTCCCATATCACAAATTACCCTGACCTCTTGTTTTTTGGCCAATTCATCCAAGTCCATTGGATTTTCAGGATAAAAAGCGATGTCCACTGCATCTTTCCCTGCTTCGATCACCTGTTTTAAACAATCAAATCCCATAAAACCGGGAACAGCGTTGATCACGAAATCTGCCACGTTGACTGCTGCAGACACCTGGGATTTCTGGCGTAAGTCGGCTTGAAGCATCTCAATTCCATATTGATCGGCAATTTCTTGGGAAGGCGGATTGATATCTACAAGAGTGACGGAACAATTAACGTCTTTCGCCAAATCGAAAGCGATTGGTTTTCCTACCAAACCTGCGCCTAGAACAACGATATTGTATTTTTTCATGAATACATTCATTGATAATCAGTTATAATTTATTATTGTTTTCAATGGAAGACTCCTTCCTGCTTGTATATCCACAGGTGTAAAAAGATATGGATGGCACCAGGAATCAGAACGAGTAAATATAAAACTTATTTTACTCGATTTTGGTTGTCCCATGGTTCCTGTTTTTAACTCCATACCATTTATCCCTCTGTTGGCAGCTGGGTATACAAAAACCTTTTTATTTTCTGAGTGGCTGTTTTCTGAAACGGGTCTGCATGCACAACTACCAACTGGATTTTAGAGAATTTATTTACATGTTGATTGACATAAACTTGCAATTCTACTTTTAATTCATCGCATTTGGCTTCCACATACGAGGTTACCTCATCTTTCATATAGCGATAATGTTGTTCAATTTCTTCGCGGTTAAAGTGAACCAGTGCCACCAGTTTTCCCTTTTGTTCCACCACTACCGACTCAACTACAAACCTGAAATTATTGATAATCGACTCAATGTCCTCGGGAAAGATGTTTTCACCGCCGGCGCCAATAATCACGTTTTTGCTGCGCCCTTTAATAAAAAGATACCCATTTGTGTCGATCAATCCCAGATCTCCGGTTTTGAACCAACCGTCCTTTGTGAGCACTTCCTTCGTTAGGATAGGTTCTTTGTAATAGCCCATCATCACATTTGGTCCTTTGGCCCATATTTCGCCTTCACCTGTCCAACGGTCCCTTTTAACAATTTTAAGTTGCACCCCTTCCATCGCGGGCCCGGTTGACTGCCATTTTCCTGCAAAAGGAGCCACGCCTGCCAGGAGAGGAGCTGTCTCGGTGAGGCCATACCCGATGGCATAAGGAAACTTGGATTCTATCAGAAAGCGCTCAACAGTTCCGCTGAGTTTGGCACCACCAATTCCAAAAAATTTTAACTCACCACCAAAGGTGCGCATGAGTTTTTTCCCGGCAAACACATTGAGTTTTTTACGCAATACCGGAATTCGGTACAGTACGCGGGTTGCCAATTTTTCATTAAATGCAGGTAGTATTTTTGATTTATAAATTTTTTCAATAATCAATGGCACCGTTAACATGGCCGTGGGTCTCACCTGTTTAAGTGCCGGCAATAATACTGCCGGTGTGGGCAGTTTTGTAAGATAATAAATAGCCGCACCCCCAACCATGGGAAGTATAAAACCAATGGTATTTTCGTAAGTATGCGACAGTGGTAATACCGACAACATGCGGTCGTTGTGGCCAATGGCCTGGATGGTACGTCCTTTGACAGCGGTAAAACAGATATTTCGGTGCGAGAGCATCACTCCCTTGCTTTTCCCGGTGGTGCCGGAGGTGTAGATGATGGCTGCCAGATCATTCTCCGCTACATGATAATTAAATCCGGGTCGATTGTCCAATTTAAATTCGACCGAAAGATGGTGGGAACTAATCACAGAAAAGTCATCAATAAGCACCCTGCTTATAAGGTGGATTCCATTAAAATCGGCAATTTTGTTTCTCAACCCTGAAGACACAAAAATGGCCACGGCTTCTGAATGTTCCAACACATTTTTAATTTCTTCCGGGGTAAAATCAGGCAATAGAGGCACTACCACAGCTCCCATTCCGGTAATAGCCAGGTAAGTGATTCCCCAATTTGGCATGTTGGTGCTTAACAAAGCCACTCGATCGCCATGTTTTAATCCGATTTGCTGAAGCATGCTTTGCACAGCAAGCACTTTTATATTTGCCTGACCGTACGTAATGGGGTTCTCATCCACGAAGGAAAGAAACGGTAAATCAGTAAATTGGTCGACAGACCGTTGAAATAACCCGGGAAGAGTGAGGGGCAAATGTAATTCCATAAGTTAGATAAAAGAAACACAAAGATACAACAATTTGAAGATTTAAAAAAACTACAACGATAACACAAGTTTGGTAAAGAGTTTAACCAGATCTTTTTCTGCCCGGGCGGCATTGGCCAGAATGTCATTAATATTGCCGGGTTTCAGGTTGTCGGGGTCACACAAATCGGTAATCACCGAAATGGCCAATACTCTCATATCCATGTGCCGGGCAACAATCACCTCAGGAACAGTGGACATTCCAACCGCATCGGCGCCCATGGTTTTAATAAACCGGTACTCGGCCCTGGTTTCCAGGCTGGGACCGATCCAGGCAACATAAACACCTTTGTTCAGTTCGATGGATTCTTCGCTGGCGATCTGCTCCATTTTTGCCATTAATCCAGCATCATAAGGAGCACTCATATCCGGAAAACGGGTGCCCAGTTCGTCCAGGTTTTTACCTACCAACGGATTGCCAGGCAGCATGTTAATGTGGTCATCTATCAGCATTAAGGAAGCTGGCTTGAAGGTGGTGTCGATTGCTCCGGCAGCATTGGAAACCAGCAAGGTATCAACGCCCAATAGCTTCATCACCCTGATACCAAAAGTGATTTGATCAAAACTGTAACCTTCATAAAAGTGAAAACGACCATTCATGACCACCACCTGTTTTCCATTCATGGAGCCAAAAATCAATTTCCCGGAGTGGGATTCAACCGTCGATTCAGGAAAATGTGGAATATCGCGGTAGTGGATGTCGTGGCTGATGACGACATTCTTTACCATTCCCCCCAATCCTGTTCCCAGGACAATACCAATTTTTGGGTTTCCTACCCCCTGTTTTTGCAGATAGGCAACCGCTTCATTTATCTTTTGCATCATAACGTTCAGTTTTATGCAAACATACGGAAAGCTCTTTAAAAAAGCACGCTCAACACCGATAAAACAGTACCTTTACAAAAAAAATACCGGCATGAAAAAGATTTTATGTAGTTGGATTCTTAGCCTCTTTATTGCTCAATTGATGTTGGCCCAAGGATTTTTTCCTGAAAATGGCCCCTTGTATATCGACACCGTTGTTCCCCGCATCGACATCACCGTTGACCCTGATACACTCACCTGGATTTATGAAAATCCAGAAAGTGAAACCGAATTCCATGCCATGTTTGTCTTTAACAATGGAACTGTGCTGGATACCATTAATCCGGTAGGCTTTCGCTTACGCGGAAATACTTCACGGTATTCGGCAAAGAAATCCTTCAAAGTCTCATTAAATACTTTTCTGAAAGGAGAAAAGTATTATGGCGTTGAAAAGATAAATCTCAATGGTGAACACAACGACCCAACCATTATGCGCTCAAAAGTCATGTGGGACATCCTTCGAAAGTTTAATATTCCCGCTCCGCGGGCCAACCATGTCAGGTTGTATATCAATGGAAATTATCATGGACTTTATATCAATGTGGAACATGTTGATGAGGAGTTTGTGCTAACGCGATTTGGTAACAATGATGGCAACTTGTTTAAATGTCTTTATCCAGCCGATTTGGATTATATCAGTTCAAATCCGAACGACTATAAACTGGAAGCCGGGGATCGAAGGGTTTACGAACTAAAAACAAACGAAGAAGCTGACGATTATACTGATCTGTATAACCTGATCAACATTGTGAACAACGCGGACGAAAATCACCTGATTTGTCAGTTGGATGAAGTATTCAACACCTATGACTATTTAAAGGTCATGGCTGCCGACCTGTATTGCGGTGACTGGGACGGATATATCTACAACAAAAACAATTATTATATCTACCACAACACGACTACAGGCAAGATGGAATTTATTCCTTATGATGTGGACAACACCTTTGGAATCGATTGGTTCAATATCGATTGGACTACGCGCGATATCTACAACTGGCAACCTGAGGGCGAACCCAGACCCCTTTATACACGTCTGGTGGACAATCCTGAACTCAGAAAACAATTCACGTTTTATGCTGACGAATTGATTAACAGGGCAGTCAATATAGATTCGCTAATACAAAGTATTGAAATCAGGAAAAACATGATTGCCCCTTACGTTGCTAATGATCCTTTTTATCCACTCGATTATGGTTATTCGTATGATGACTTTTTGCGCTCTTACAACGAATCTACAGGAGCTCACGTAAAGAAAGGACTTTACCCTTACCTGAACGAAAGGGCTACTTCGATGAATGTTCAACTCGAAAGTACCAGCATGGCACCGGTAATCAAATATATCCGGCATAAACGTGAGGCTGGTCAACAGATCCGGATAACCGCTTTTGTGGATGTACAAACAGTAGCGGAGATGGTTGCGGTTTTGTATTCTTTAAATGATGGAGAAATTCAACAAGCAGAAATGGTTAATGAAGAGAATGGAAATTACGCTGTTACCTTAACCGATATTTCAGAAGAGACCAAGGTAAGCTATCAGGTTAGTGTTACGGATGGTTTGGAACAGGAACAGATTTTGCCCTGTGAGGCCAGGATTATCAACCCGGCCACCGGCGACACTCCTTTGCTTTTTATCAACGAATTGATGGCAGATAACGCACATGTTATTGCAGATGAGTACGGTGTTTTTAGCGATTGGCTTGAAGTTTACAATGGTGATAGTGAACCTGTTTTCCTGGGCGATTATTTTCTGACCGACAACCTGGACTCCCCAAACAAATGGCAAATGCCGGATATCAGCATCCCTGTTGGCGGATTTGAATTGTTTTGGGCCGATGGTGATCCGATACTGGGCAGTCACCATACCAATTTTAAACTAAGCAAAGATGGAGAAGAGGTGGGGATATTTTCATTGCAGTTGATTGCGGTAGATGAAATTGTTTTTGGAGTTCAATCAGAGGATATCAGCTATGGCCGGATGACAGATGGGAATACTTCTCTGGTGTTTTTTACTACCTCAACACCGGGTTCTACCAATAACCCCAGCAGTATTGATGAAACAGACGACCTACCTCAATTAATTGCATATCCAAATCCGGCAACAGGCGAAGTGGTCAATCTAAACAGAAAAATAAATGCAAGGGTATTTAACTCTTCAGGCAAAATGATGTTTTCGGGATCACGAATCTCCTCCATTGACATTGGAAAGTTTGCCCCCGGACTCTATGTGGTGGTGAGTGAGGACGGTGCAAGAGTCAAGTTTATGATTTATTAAAAAATGTGAAATGCCTGGTTTCTCAATACCATTTTTCTGTTTGCATCGTTTATAATTCAACTTTTAAGCCTACTTACTATGCAACACATTAATAAACTAGTTACATCTAAATCAACGCTATACAGATTGGTTTTTACCTTAACCATTGCCTTATTGTATCAACCGATTCTGTCGGCCCAAACCAACTCATCAATGACAACTACTCAAACTAATTCAAAATCGGAACAGGACTGGTCGAAAGAGCTTTCGCCTGAACAATACCGAGTTCTACGACAATGCGGTACCGAGCCCGCTTTTTCGGGTAAATATGTAAACCACCACGAAGATGGCACCTATTATTGTGCCGCCTGCGGGGCAAAACTTTTCAGCTCAGACACCAAATTTGATTCGGGATCCGGATGGCCGAGTTTCTTTCAGGCAGTGGCCGACAGCAGCATTGTGGAAGTTCTGGATAAAAGCTACGGCATGTCCCGTACTGAAATTAAATGTGGAAATTGTAAAAGCCATTTGGGGCATGTTTTTAATGATGGCCCGAATCCAACCGGGATGCGGTATTGTGTAAATTCTGTCAGCCTTGATTTTAAAAAGGAATAGTTTTACTGAAAAAAGGCGGAAGGTGGTCATCAAGACGAAGATCTGGTGGGACATGCTCATTTTTGGAAAAACCTGGATGAGGAAGGCACATCGCCTCAAATAAATAAAAGATGGAATTGAGATGGATAGAATGCATGGATTTGGGTTAATAACGATTGTCCAATGGATGTAAATAAAAATATCAACAATCTTTACGTCAAATTTAAACTGTTTTATCCGGTATTTATTGGATCCATCTTTTCTATTGCCCTCATCACGGTAGTACTTGTCAGCAAATCGAAGCAGGAGATTTATAACCTGTCAGAGAAAAACATGAGGCTGGAGGTGAACACCATCCGCTACATGTTTGAACGCGAGCGCGAACTCAAACTGGAAAAAGTAAAAACCAATCTGAAGGTGGCACATGAGTTATTCTTCCGAAATCCCATTTCATTTTCCGACAAGGAAATCCAGCTGGAAGCCATCAATCAACATACATTAGAAACCAGCATACTGACCATTCCCGCTATGATGCGCAATAATAACCTGGTTTACAAATCGACTGAATTTCAGGAAGAAACCTACCAACTGTTTGGTGGTACGATCACCATTTTTCAGAAAACTGACATTGGATATCTGCGCATTTCCACCAATGTATTAAATACTGCCGGTCATGCTGCTGTTGGCACCTTTATTCCAAACAATTCTCCTGTTGCAAAAGCCATGATGAAAGGGGAAATATTCGAGGGTCGTGCTTATGTTGTGAATGATTGGTACATCACTTCGTATGAACCATTTTACCATCACGACACCCTGGCGGGGATGCTTTACGTTGGAGACAAAGAAAAAGACCTGGAGAAACTCAGAAATATCCTGCAAAAACTAAAAATCGGGCAAAATGGCTATATTTTTGTCGTTGATCAAAAAGGTGAGGTGATCATTGATGCCCCGGACATCAATCAATCGGTTGCACATGAAGAATGGTTCAACGATATGATTGGTGATACCTCCGGCACTGGTCATCTTTTCAAATCCTCAAATCAAGGTGAATATTTATTAACCTATGCCCGATACGATGAATTCGGGTTGATCATTGCCGCCATCATCCCCACAAGGGAGTTAACGTATGACCCGATCAAAAACCTCATCATAACCGCCGTTTATTTCGCCTTGCTGATCTCCATCCTGTTTATCCTGATGGTGCTGTTAACCACCACCCGCCGGGTTCATAAACTACTCAATGCTATTAGGTTAAGTAACATAAAATTGCGGTCGGCAAAAGATGCACTCAGACAAAGTGAATACAATTTCAGAACCCTGTTCAACAACAGCAGCGATGAAATGCTCGTTTCGGATATGCAGGGGAATATCATCGAAATGAATGAAATGGCCTGTGAAACACTTGAATACACCAGAGAAGAGTTGTTGAAAATGAATATCCTGGATTTAAAACCTGCCAAATTTGGTCAAAAGTTTCTGGAAAACCGAAACCAGTTAGTACGTTCGGGTAGTTTGATTTTCGATTCAGAGTATATCACCAAAACAGGTAACCTGATTCCTGTCGAAATCAACAGCAGGTTATTGGATTTTAACCAGCAAAAAGTGGTGCTGAGTATTTCGCGTAACCTGAAGATGCGTAACGAACTGGAACGAAAAGTACTAAGCGCTGTAATTCAGACCGAAGAACGAGAAAGGGAGCGTTTTTCAAAAGACATGCACGATGGTTTGGGACCCATGTTATCGACCGTCAAGTTGTATGTAGGCGAATTGGCTGATGCACATACTTCGGAAGAAGAAAAGGCATCCTATATCAAACAGGTGAACGAGATCATCGATGAAGCGGTTTCAAGCACCCGCGAAATATCAAACAACCTGATGCCCAGAGTCATTCATGAATATGGGGTAGTAAAAGCCATCCAGGCCTTTTGCAACAAAATAAACCTCACAAATCGGATCAAAATTGAATTTAATTCCATCGGGGTGGATCAAACCATGGATAAAAATATTCAGCTCATCCTTTTCCGGGTCATCAGTGAATTGATCAACAACACCATTAAACACGCGAAAGCTACTCTCATCAGCATCAATATTGAAGCCAACGAGGGAAAAATCAAGGTTGAATTCAATGACAATGGCATCGGTTTTAACACCGAAAAAATTATGAGTGATAAAAAAATCGGCATCGGGCTCAAGAGCATTATCAGCCGGATTAAATCGATCAACGGCAGATGCCAGTTCAGTAGTGAGGAAGGTCAGGGATTTAAAATCATTATCGAGATATAAACCGCATCCAGTTCGTTTTTCTTTGTTATTTTTGCCATTCACAAGATCCTTCATGGAAGAAGCCATCAAAATCATTATTGTCGACGATCACGAAATTTTTCGGAACGGGTTGAAAATGGTTCTCGGAAAATTGCCTTATGTCCACATTGTTGGCGAAGCAGCCAACGGGCAGGAGTTTCTGGATTTAATCCGCACTACCCCTGCAGATGTAGTGTTGATGGACATTGAAATGCCGGTGATGTCGGGAATTGATGCCACAGCCATTGCCATGAAAGAAAATCCGGGTCTTAAAATCATTGCCCTGACTATGTTCAATGATGATGATTATGTCCAAAGCATGATAGATGCAGGTATCAGGGGGTTTCTGATTAAAAATATTAATAAAGACACCCTCGACAAAGCCATCAAAACAGTGATGAATGGCGGAGCCTACTACAGTGAAGAGCTTTTCAACTTTTTTACTAAACGTGTTACCACGGAGGAAAAACACCGGGATGATGAAGTTAAATTCACTACACGTGAAAAAGAAATCCTGCAATTGCTTTCAGAAGGTTTAAGCAACAAACAGATTGCTGATGTGCTATATATCAGCGAGCGTACCGTAGTAGGTCACAAATCGAACCTGCTTGCCAAAACAGGATGTAAGAATGCGATTTCCTTGTTGGCCTATGCCATCAGGCACAAGTTGGTGATTATATAATGGAATGATCCTTTGTTACGTTCTTTCTCTAATTAAAAATACGAATCCATTGCTATCAAAAACACACTCCCCTACATGAAAAAAATCGTAACCGTCATAGGTGCCAGACCACAGATTATCAAAGCGGCAGCGTTAAGCAGAGCCATTGCCGACCATTATAGCGATCAAATTACGGAAGTCATTGTTCACACCGGGCAACACTACGACACCAACATGTCGAAGGTTTTTATTGATGAATTAGGAATTCCTCAGCCTGCCTACAACCTGCAGGTGGGCAGTGCTTCGCATGGCATCCAGACCGCCCGCATCATCGAAGGATTAGAGGACATCCTCCTCAATGAAAAACCCGATTATCTGGTTCTCTATGGCGACACCAACTCCACACTGGCAGGAGCCATCGCCGCCTCAAAAATCCACATTCCTATTGTTCACATCGAGGCCGGTCTGCGATCCTTTAATAAACGGATGCCCGAAGAAATCAACCGCATCCTCTGCGACCATGCTTCCACCCTGCTGTTTTCGCCTACCCGGACAGGCTACGACAACCTGGTTCGCGAAGGCTTTAATCCTGGCCACAAGGCACCTTTTCATCCTGACCATCCGGGAATTTTCCATTGTGGTGATGTCATGTACGACAACAGCCTTTTCTTCAAAGAGTTGGCAAAATCAAAAAGTTCTATTCTCACTGAGGAAGGCCTGGCTGGCGGCCAATTCATCCTAGCCACTATCCACCGCGACAACAATACGGATCTGCCTGAGCGACTGCAAGCCATCTTTGCTGCTTTGATAGAAATTGCCGAAACGTATCAGGAAACCATTGTTTTGCCATTGCATCCGAGAACTTCACAGCTATTGGAACAAAACCTTGGAAGTGATTTATACCTGAAGCTTCAAAGTACACAGACCATTAAAATTTTACCTCCGGTTTCGTTTCTGGACATGATTCAGTTGGAAAGTAATTGCAAACTCATCATTACCGATTCGGGTGGTGTGCAAAAGGAAGCTTACTTTTTTCAGAAACCCGGTATAATACTACGTTCTGAAACCGAATGGGTTGAAATTGTGCAGGAACAGGCTGCTATTGTGACCAATGCGGACAAGGAAAAAATCCTGAGTGCTTACTACCATTTCCACAGCACCGAGAATGGGCTGAAATTTCCGCCGTTGTTTGGCGATGGGAAGGCGGCGGAGTTTATTTGTGAGACTATTTTAGGGTAATGGTTTGAGGATGTGATGAGGCGGGAATATTTGATGATCACTGTTTATGAACCATAAAAGCGGAAATCAGGGTGAGAGGAATAAGAATATTTGGTATAGAATGGATTGGACATACGTTGTAAAGCATGGTAAAATAAAACACATGATACATGAATATAAATATCATTAACTTTGTAAAAAAAAATAAATCGTGAATATTCAAGCTGAGAAATTAGAGATTTTGAAAATGATTCTGGAAACTGACAATCCCGGTATTTTAGTATCTATTAAACGATTATTTGAAAAAAGTTCAACACCTGATTTTTGGCAAACTCTTACTCAAGAACAAAAGGATGAAATTAAGCAAGGCACCAAAGAAATTGAGAATGGAGAATTTGTTGATTTTGATTCACTCATGACAAAACACCGTAAATGAGAAAAGTAGTTTTATCAACAGAGCTGCCAAAAGACTTGAGGAACTATTTGAATATCTGGAATTAGAATGGTCAGCTAAGACTAAAATGGAATTTGTTAAAAAACTTGACGAATCAATTGAACAGATTCAAAGCTTCCCCAATAGCTGTCCGCAATCAACATTAGAAGAAGGACTGCATATGCTCGTTGTTTCAAAACAGACATCTATATTCTATCGGTTCGACAAGGAATATATTAAGATTGTAACCGTTTTTGACAACAGAATGAATCCCAACAAATTAAAAGGGGAAATAAAATAAACCACACGTTACAACAAACTAAATATCAAGTGTTACACTATTCGGTAAATACCCGCCAGGGAGATATGCAACCGGACTTGTATCCATTTATAAGTAAAACAACCGATTCATTTGTGCAGGCATTCTCAAATCACCCTAAAAATCTACTGACACAAAGCAAAAAATCTTCCGATAATGGGTTGGGTAAATAATTTTGATACCTTTGGAACTGAATCACATCACCACTGCTATATCTTATAATGCCGGGAAAGTTTTAAACGAATAAAAATATACAGGAAATTGTTTACGAAAAATAGATGCTGAAATCAGAGTGTAAGGAATAAGAAAGTTTTCGGTATGGTATGAATTGGGATTAGGCTGGCGGTAATATTGGATTTAGATATAGATATTCATAATCATGAAGAATTAAATATTTCACAAAAATGGCTAAACTTAATTTTAATCAACTAAACACTAGAACTTTATTTGGGGTTAAAGAGATTTTGCTTTCAAGAGGATTTGACGTGATTCATGAAGATGATTATGAAAAATTATTGATTAAAGAATCTAATTGGGAAGATGAAATCTGGGAAAAACTATATATTGTATTCGATAATTATAAATTAAGAAAAGATTTAAAACAATTTCTTTATCAGAAAAAAGACATTCAAACGAATGAAGTTAAAGAGATTACAAAACATTCAAAATTTGTAAATGAGTATCAACGATTTGATAATACATTCGAATGGTTTGCTGGTGAAATGATGATCAAAAAATTTTCAGCATTTTCTGCTTCTTTTGGAATAGAAATTAAAAATATAAAACGAAATTCCACTAACACTTCTGCGGGGGATTACGATAGCTTAGTAGTATTAAGAGATATGAATCTGGCATATTTTGAATGCAAAGCAGGATCCTTCGATGAATCAGCCATACAAAAGTGTTATGAAAGAATGTTGTCCCTCAATTGCGAATATTCTATTCTATTTTGTGTGGAAGACCTAAATAAAGACAATATCAAATGGAAATCCTCTAAGGTTAAAATTCCTGTAGTAAATGGACATCAGTTAAATATGATATTTGTCAAGGATAATCCCAAAGATTTAATCTACGACTTACATAATTGTTATATCATTGATATGAAGGGCAGTATCGAGAATAAAATAAAGACCATTTTAAGGGTAAATGCTGCAAAAATAAATCAGTTACACTATGGAATTGGCATTGATAAAGAAACATTTAAAAATTTAGGATATATCGTAGAAACTCTTAATAATCAACAATATGTAGGTTGGGAAGATGCTAAAATAACATTGTGAGTGTTTTTAATGAATAATAACAGATGCTTTGCATATACCCTCTTATGGGTTCAGTCTGAAAATGAACATTTTAGTTTCAAATATAAATCAGCGTGGAAAGAAAGATTCTTCTTTTGAAGTCCGCCACAAAGCATTTGCTTTCCGTTGGCATCAAACCTAAGGAAAACGAAGTCCTGCATTAAAAAGGAAAAATAGGTACCAATTAATAAAAGATAAATGATCGACCGGAAGAAGAATTATAATGAAAGCCCACTGTAAAAATCGCACATTTAGTTTATTTGCAAATACACAGCTATAAATCAAAATAGCTATTTTTTAGCACCTTACAATAGCATTTTAAATCTAATGAAATAAATTTATGAAAACTCAAGCCTATTTTGAAAAAATACATGAAGTAATAAAAGGCGAAATTAATAAAGCTAATAAATCGCTTTATATTGCCATTGCTTGGTTTACTGACGATGAACTTTTCGAATTATTGGTTGAAAAAGCAAATAAAGGTATCATAGTTGAATTGATTATTTTGGATGATGAAATTAATAATCAATCCCGGATTAATTACGAACAACTGAATTTAAAAAAAGGGAAGCTTTGGCAAATAAGTAACAACTCAAGGCAAAAACCTTTGATGCACAATAAATTTTGCGTAATTGATGAACAAACTGTAATCAACGGTTCTTACAATTGGACAAGGAAAGCTAAAAGCAATCATGAGTCAATTACTGTTATCTCTGAATCTCCCGAACTTGCACTTGATTTTCTTGAAGAGTTTAAAAATATAAAGGATAAGTACTTTGGGAAAGTAAACGAAGGAACGATTTTAGATATTTCCAAAGTTATTATTAGGATCGAAACGTTAAAAAACATGATAATTCTCGAAGAGATTGATGATGTAGATTTACAGGTTAATAAATTGAAAAAAATAATCAAAAACGCTTCCGGAATCGAAGAAATTAATGACATCTCTATAATTATTGAACTAACTGAGAAAAAAAGATTTGCTGAAGCTGTAGCATCCATCAACACTTTTGTCAATAAATATCGACAATTGTCTGTATATATTGATAGTGAACTATTTGCTTTAAAACTAGAAATTAAAGCTCTGGAGTTAAATATTAGTTCATTGGCAGATGAGAAGTCTGAAATTGAAAAATTGCTTTACGAGTTTGAAATTCGTTACAATAAGATTCTTGGTAAACTAGTTTTAAAACTATTAAAACTCAAAAGAGATTTTTACCAAAAAGAAATGGAGTCGAATCCGGACAAATCAAAAGAGTTCGATGAGGCTAATGAAGATTATGAACAGTTTCAAACTGGATACCAAGCATCAAAAGATAAGCCAAGTTTTAATCTTGACGATGATGAAAAACAGGAGTTAAAAGAAAAATTCCGCAAAGCTTCAAAAATGTGTCATCCTGATATCGTAGCCGAAGAGTACAAAGAACAGGCTGAGAAGGTTTTTGTTGATTTGAAGAATGCTTACGACCAAAATGACCTTGATACTGTTAGGCAAATATTTAAGAATCTTGGTAATGGAATTTTCAAGTCGTTTTCAAAAACTATTGGTGAAAAAGAAAAAATCATTGTATTGCAGAGGGATTTGATTAGAAAACGTGATCAGTTTGAAATTGAAATATATGCCTTAAAAAAGGACCAAACCTACCAAACACTCATTAAAATTGAAGACTGGGCTGATTATTTTAAGGAAATGAAAGAAAAGTTAATCAAAGAAATAGAGTATTATGAACGAAAAATTACCGGCAATACAACAGAATAGCTTAAGTAGGGTAAAAAGTAATCTGGATATTTTAAATAAGCTGGTTATATATCAAGGTGCAATTATTGGCAATAATCTAATCAAACGATTAAAAGAGTTTCTTATAAATCATGATGAGTTCTTCATATTTTGTGTATCATATTTTTACCCTCTGAATGCTGGCCTTATACAAAAACTCATGAACCACCTTGATTGGAGAGGATTAAGCCGTAACATTTCTATATGCTGGTCTAATGACTTGATTGATAGCTTCTCAAATCAATGGGATTGGATTAATTTGAGTGAGAATCCTTCATTACCATTATCTGAAGAGTTTATTGAAAAATATGAAGATGAACTGTATTTTGGTATACTGTCTGGAAACCCTTCTCTTGTTTTGTCTGAAGAGTTATTCTTCACGTATGAAGATAAGTGGGATTTGCGTTTGCTAGCAGAGAATAAATCTTTAGCTTTTAATGAGAAGCAGCTAGAAAGAACAATATTAAATAAAATCTCCTCATTTTCCAATGAGGATTTTGAACTAATATTTATGTATTTAAGTATGAATCAGTTTTTGCCTTGGACAAAAGACTTAATTGATAAATATGCTAAATATTGGAATTGGAATGCCCTAAGCAAGAATCCAAAAATACCCTTTTCAATTGAGTTGATTCAGGATTTCATAGAAAAGTGGAACTGGAATATGTTGAGTGAAAATAAATCTATCCCTTGGACAAATAGTTTGATTAATAAATTTGAGAGTAAATGGAATTGGGGTCTCTTAAGTGGAAATCCTGCATTGCCATGGAGTGATCAATTAATAGATCAATATTTACCTAAGTTTGAATGGGGGGGTTTTTACTATACTTTCTATATTAGAGATCCTAAAGAAGAAACATCGCGTAAAAGTTATGGTTTGAGTGCGAATGAAGGCATTCCCTGGTCACAAGCATTAATAAACAAATATAAGGATCTAATAGATTGGAACTTAATAAGTTCCAATGAAAGGATAAAATGGACTTCTGAGTTTATTGAAGAGCATAAAACAAAGTTAAATTGGAAACGATTAAGTTTAAATAAGGCATTCCCTTGGACTATAGAACTTATGGAACCTATTCAAGAAGAAATGAGAAACAAAAACTTCAATATTATCGACTATAAATTATTTCCTTGGCATTTGTATCACCCTGAAAATTACAATGATTTCAACTTAAGTAAAAATGAAGGATTACAGTGGTCAAAAGAATTAATCGAATATTTTAAAAACGCCTGGGACTGGCAGAGTTTAGGTAAAAACCCTAGCATTCCTTGGTCATTAGAATGGCTTGAACATTTTAGTCAGCATCTTGATTGGGACTCAATTTGCCAAAACCCTAATGTGCCATGGACTTTTGATTTTGTAGAAAAACACTTGGAAAACATCAGAAGGAACATCGATGATGACTCCATACCTATGTGGCGTAGTGGTTATAATTCAACCAGAGAGCCTATTTTTAATAAAGCCATTATGCCTTTACTAAATGATAATCTAATTGAAGAAATAATGAATTCTATTGTTGATAATAAGAATATTTAGAAATATCTTAAAAGTTATTAAAAATGGAAGAATTTATAGCAAAATGCCAACATTGTGGAAATGAAACATCTCAGCATATTTTACATCAAGAAATACAGGCGGCAGAAGGCTTTGACAGTATTGGACATACACTTTCATATCTTGATTACCTCTGTTTTACAGTTTGTAAAACATGTAAAAATTATTCATTTTTTAGTATTGTTGATGGCAATGTGGGGAATGAATTTTCATTATATCCACTAGAACAAAGCATTCATATTTCAATTCCGGAAGCAGTAAGGAAAGCTTATAACGAAGCGTTAAGGGTAAAAAAGGTTTCTCCTTCAGCTTTTCTTATGTTAATTAGAAAGTCACTTGAAATCATTTGCAAAGAAAAAGATGCAAAAGGTGGGAATTTAAAACAAAAAATAGAGTACTTAAACAAAATGGGACAAATACCAAAACTTATTTCTGATGTCGCAAATAGTACCCGATCTTTAGGCAATCTAGGAGCGCATGAATTACATTTTGATTGGAAAAATAAAGATGTCGAAATTATCAATGATTTGTTTCAGGCACTAATAGAATTCCTTTATATAATTCCTTACAAATTATCAAAACTAACAAAAAAAATATGATGAAAATCTAAGTGTTATGCAATTCTATCACAAAAGCCATGCACGTGTAAAATTGGTACAGACTTATCACACAATACTAAAGTTACAAAAAAGTATGTCATTCCATCGCACAATTAACCATGAAATAAAAAAGCCAGCTGCCAGATGCATATACTTTAAGGCGAGTTTCGGCCTAAATATGAACATTTTAATTCCAAAAATAAATCAATGCGCCAGTAAGATTTATCTTTCAAAGTCCGCCACAAAGTATATGCTACCCAAGTAAGGGCTATAGTAAAAAAATACTCTTCTAAAATAGTTTCTATATAATGAAACAATCTGTGCATCTTTGCTACAAAATGAAAAGAATAAATGGATAGGCAAAGCAACTCCGTTCAAAATATTTTGAAGACATTGAAATCGCTAAAAAGTCAAAGACATGAAAACGCATATATTAGACGAAGTTCAAGACAAACTTATCGGTAAAATTGGCACTCCTGCCCGGGATCGATTTGAGTATGAATTACAGATGGACTTAATTGGGCAAGCCATTAACATGCCCGTCAGGAAAGAAAATTATACTTTTGTATTTATTGAAAAAAAACCGGATAACTCCATATCTGAATAGCGATCCGCCAACATGCCAAAAAATTATTGTCAATTTTGCATCAAGTACGTATTTTGTCCGTACATTTGCGAAAAAATAAAAATATGAGTACAACCATTGAGGAACAGACGAGATTTGATGCAAGACTTCCCAAAAAGCAAAAACAATTTTTTGAGAGAGCTGCATATTTAGGTGGTTATAGAAACCTAACTGAATTCGTTATTCTGGCAGTTCAAGAAAAAGCAAATGAGATAATCAAAGAAAAGGAACTCGTAATTGCCAGCGAAAGAGATAGTCAAATCTTTTTTGATGCCATGACAAATCCAATGAACCCCTCTAAAACTTTGAAGAAAGCATTAGTTGATTATGAGGCTT
>PCUL01000338.1 GCA_002771745.1 Bacteroidetes bacterium CG18_big_fil_WC_8_21_14_2_50_41_14 | reverse complement strand
CTGCCTCCGTGGACTTGCAGCCTTGGTTTGATTCTGCCTGAACACTGTACAGTCCCGTGCTGTCGATGGTAATTTGTGAGGTGGTGTCTCCGGTGTTCCACCAATAACTTCGAGCCGTGTTTCCAGCATCCAGAATATAACCCGGTTCCACGAACAGGGTGTCGTATCCCGAGAAGGCAATAGTGGGCGATTCCATCACGATAAGTTCTACCGTAGTGCTTTTCTTGCAGCTCATGGCATCCTCTACCACCAGGGTGTAGCTTCCCGCCTGGCTGGAAGTTGCCGGATCAAATCTCAACAGCGTGTCTTTGGATATGGAACCATTGGGATATGTCCAGGTGTAGTCTTTTATTCCATTGCCCCCGAAAATTGTTGGGTCGATGGTGGTGGTGTCTCCTGTGCAGATTTGCACTGTGCCCTGCATTTGTATCTCCGGCAGACTGTAAACCTGTACATCACCCTTAGTGTAGGCGGCACTGATTTCCTGGTGGTTCTCGTCATAAAAATGACTTTCGCCGGGGGCGGCTTCCCAGTTGACTGGCGAAAGCCCTTCGCCAAGTCCATCGAACTTGAGTTTTAACATCTCTGCCTGATCGGGTAACGTTACAGCAACCTGTCCCTGCCAGGTAAGTTTAATCTCGCCCGTGACTTGCTGCACGGTGGCCTGAAAATCGCCCAATTCCAGTTGTGGGTTTAAATCCAGGTATCCGGCACAGAACACTATATTTGGATCGTAATGCAGCGTCACCACAAAGGACTTTACCCCGGTAAAGTGGGTCAGTTCCAGGGACACCACGGCTGCATCGCCCACACAAGAACTCCCAAAGCCCGCGATGGCTTCCAGGGTTTGGGTAAGGTTTTGGGGCACAACCACTGTAAAAGTGGTGTCGCAACCAAAAGCATCGGTTACCAAGCACTGGTAAGTACCTGCCGACAGGTTTTCAAAAAGCCCGTCGTTGAGTTGGTTGGGGATTCCATTGCCGATGGAATAGGTCAGCTCGCCACTTCCTCCCGTGGCGTGTATGTTGATGCTGCCATTGCCCAGGTTGTTGTCCTCGGCAACAATGTCCACCCCGGTAATCTGCGGACCGGGAATATTTTCAATAAGCACGGGGTTTTGATCGTATTCACCAATACAACCATTGGCATCTTTCACCTTGATGTTGTAGGTGCCGGGGGGCAAGCCTGTAAACACCCCGCTGTTTTGGAAATAGTTTATCCCGCCATCAATGCTGTAATCCAGTAATTCGGGGGTAAGTGAGCCCGTGTAAATGGTAATGGTGCCTATTGACTGATCACAGTGGACATTGGTAAACTGTACCGAGTCCACCTGTAACGATCCATTGTCCTGTATGGAATAAGTGGACAACAGGTTTTCACAACCATTCCCATCCCTCACATTCAGCGCGTAACTGCCTGCATACTGGTTTGTTAAATCCAGTTGCGTTCCCACAGTATCTCCTGCCAGGTCGGTCCAGAAAAATTCAAGAGGCGTTGTCCCGTTGACTTGTAGCCCAGTGATGGAACCCGTGGGCTGTCCGCAACCGGCATCATTGATGCCCAGGTTGGTTTCATCCAACAGGGGTGCCGGGTAAAGCCCGATGTGGATGCTGTCGGCCTGGCTACAGCCGTTCAGGGTGGCACGCACCCAGTAGGTGCCTGTGTCGCTGACCCCCAGCTCCGGGCCGGTGGAGAAATCATTCCAGCGGTAAGTGCCATCACAATTGGGTTTCAGGGTGATCACAAAGCCCGTGTTACAGAACATCGTGTCGCTTCCCAGATTGGGTTCGGGGATGGGGTGGATCGTGATGTCCTGTGTCACTGTTTTTTCAAGCAAGCCCGAATAGACTGTTAAATCAACATGATAAGTTCCTGCATGGGAGAAAACGTACTCCGGGCTAAACCGGGTAGAGGTATCATTGGGCATATTGGGAAAATCATTGAATTTCCAATACACCGAATCTATACCGTTGGTGTTTTCTATCTCAAAGTTGGTAGCATCGCCGAGACAGAAGTATTGTGCCGTAAAAGTGGGATCGTTGAGATAGGATTGGATAAAGGAGGGGAGACCTTCTTTAGTAATACGACCCTCTAGGTATACGGCATCAGGTTCAAAATTACAGGCCAGGCCTGCTTCATTGGGTGAGTGGATCACACTTAAATAATGCTCACTTCCATTACCTCCAAAGGCACAGTAAATTTTTCCATCGGGACCAAGCTGGAGAGCCCCAACACCTGTAAATCCAGGTTCCTGTATAACATTGGTTTCAGTAGCTAATATCTCCTGTGGCGTCCCTGCATTCATATCATATTGAAACAGATAGTTTGATTTTATATAAAGTTTGGTATTATCTGGTGAATATTCCACACCATAACTCCCCCCTATTTCTTTATGTACCATGTTGCTATCACTAACCATTCCTGTTTCGCTATCAAAATTTAAGGATTCAAAAAACCCAGAGTTGGATCCGCCAAATGCACAGACCGCAACTCTTTTCCCATTTGGGGATATTTTCATGTAGCCTCTAAAATTATTCACCACCGAACCAACCGTACTGATTACCGGAGTATGATGGATGCTATCTTTGGTTACATGGTAGGCATAGTATCGGTTGTTGTTTATGCCATGGGCTAACACCCAAACATCCTTTCCATTGGCATGGCGAACAGCACTTAAATACCATGAAGAGCTATTAAAGAGGTTGATTCCTTTCTTGTCGGCAACCACTCCACCATTACTATTGTCCAAGTTTATATCGATTACTGAATATTGAAAGTGATATTGAAAAGCAGGATTGTCCCAGGTAAAGTTAAAAAAATAATATAGATGGTTGTTATCGGGAAAGGGAACAATCATCGCGCCTTGGGTAGAATAAGCCCCCATATCCGTTCCGTTCAACATATGGACATGATTTCTGTTCCAGATAGTAACTCCATCAGAGTATAAAAGTAATTGTCCGGTACTGTCCGAAATACATGCACTACCTGTGCCACCTGCCCAGGAAATATCCATTTGACTGTTGGACAAAGCCACCGGTGGGCTCCCAGGGTTAAAATCCACACCGGCCTTTTGTCCAAAGTACCAGATATTGGCTTGTTTGCCTTGGGAGTAGGCACACATAGGATGCAAACCAAAAATAAGAAGAACCAAAAATGGCAGTATCCTTATGTTACATGTCCGGGTATTCATTATCCCTTTTTTTTGTTGATTGATGGGATAAAAGTAGGGAAAAATTAAAATAGAATATAAAACAAAGGGAATATTTTTATTGTTTTAGTCCCTGAGCCCTTTCCGGAATATTTTAAAATCCTATTAATCATGTATCTAAAAGAGTTATTTATTTTGACCCGCAGGGTTGGAAAAAAACAGAGAGGTGGATATAAAACCTGATTGGTACAGAGTGTCAGAATGAACAAATAATTAAAAACACAGTTACAGCAGTTTACAGACTAATGAACAAAAAGTAACTTCATTAAAATGCAGTATGAATATTAGCTAAAATTCATTACGATAAGATAATAAGTGTGTTAAAAATTTGCCGATAGCTTCTCCCTACTCTTTTGGGTAGGATAAATACCCCCCTTTTCCCCCCTTGACAGGCATAATATTTAGATTCAACTTTGAACCCATATTAAATAGAACAACCAGCGATGAATTCTCGGCAAATAAATAGAGACAGAAAACCACGGTCAAGCAAAAAGGCCAAACCAGCCTATTAATAAATTATACCAAAATGATGAAAGGAGACTTGCCAATGAAATAGAAAAAAGCATTTATCGGTTACCAAAAAAACACTGCCGGACGGATTGTGTTAAAAAAAACAGAAAAACACACACCGCAAAGGT
>PCUL01000144.1:20549-24125 GCA_002771745.1 Bacteroidetes bacterium CG18_big_fil_WC_8_21_14_2_50_41_14 | reverse complement strand
CAAAAGCGTAATTGGAGCCGCATCTCCTAAAAATCACTATCCAATAGTTAAAACCACCACATTGTCATTCGAGTGACATTGCTTGCCTGATTTTCGTATTTTTGCATGTTCAAAAAAAAGTACGATGAAGATTTCATACAACTGGTTAAAACAATACATTAATCTGGACGTATCTCCCGATGTAACATCAGACGTGCTGACAAACATTGGGTTGGAAGTGGAAGGAATGGAACAATTTCAGTCCATAAAAGGAGGATTGGCCGGTGTGGTGGTAGGTGAGGTAATCACTTGTGTAAAACATCCAAATGCAGATAAGTTAAGCTTAACCACCGTAGATATTGGTTCCGGTGAAATGTTGTCCATCGTTTGTGGCGCACCCAACGTGGCAGCAGGCCAAAAAGTGTTGGTGGCTACCGTTGGAACCAGGTTATATAGCGGTGATAATTCGTTTGAGATTAAAAAGTCGAAAATAAGGGGAGAAGTTTCCGAAGGAATGATCTGTGCCGAAGACGAATTGGGGCTCGGTAACTCGCATGAAGGCATTCTGGTATTGCCTCCGGATACAAAGTCCGGAACTCCGGCTGGCGACTATTTTCAGGTGGAGCAAGATGTGGTATTCGAAATAGGACTGACCCCTAACAGGGCCGATGCAGCCTCGCACATCGGCGTGGCACGTGACCTGGCTGCCGGACTTAACAGGGTAGACAATACAGGGAAATATCATTTGACCTTGCCCGGGATGGATGACTTTACCATCGATAATCACAACCTGGATGTTGAGGTGGAAGTACTCGATTCGGAAGCCTGCCCAAGATATTCAGGTGTTACTTTATCAGGTATTACCGTCAGAGAATCGCCCGATTGGCTTAAAAACAGGTTGATGCGTATCGGGCTCCGGCCTGTGAACAACATTGTGGATGTAACCAACTTCGTAATGCACGAAACTGGTCAGCCTTTGCATGCTTTTGATGCTGAAAAAATTGCCGGCAGCAAAGTGGTCGTGCGCAAGTTGGAAAACAACACCCTCTTTACCACACTTGATGGTGAACAAAGAAAGCTGAATGCCAACGATTTAATGATATGCAATGTTCACCAGGGCATGTGCATTGCCGGAGTGTTTGGCGGGTTATCCTCAGGGGTTTCTTATCAGACCACCCGTATTTTTCTGGAGAGTGCTTGTTTCGATGCGCGGCATATCCGTAAAACATCAAAACTACATGGTTTGCAAACGGATGCTTCGTTCCGCTTTGAGCGCGGTGTCGATCCAAACATAACGGTTTACGCTCTCAAACGGGCCATTTTGTTGATGAAAGAAGTCGCGGGAGGCCAGGTTTCTTCAGAGATAAAAGATGTTTATCCTCAGCCTGTTGCCCCAAAAAAAATATTAATATCCTTTGCGCATGTCGACCGGTTGATTGGTAAATCCATTGAACGGAACATCATCAAAAGCATATTGATTGATTTGGAAATCGGCATCCTGGATGAAAATGAAGAAGGCCTTTTGCTCTCGGTTCCAACCTTTAAGGTGGATGTTACACGCGAGGTAGATATCATTGAGGAGATTCTTCGGGTGTATGGTATCAATAACATCAGCTCCGATGGGAAACTTCATACCTCTTTAAATATTCGTCTTAAACCCGATGTTGAAGCGATTCAGCGGGTGATTTCAGAGTATCTGGTGGCACACGGCCTGGTGGAAATGATGAACAATTCATTGACAAAGTCCGGGTATGCCAATTTAAGTCAGGAAATTGATGGGGATTCAACTATTGAGCTGTTAAACCCATTGAGTAAGGACTTGAATGTGATGAGGCAATCCCTTTTATTTGGTGGCCTGGAGGTAATAGCCTATAATGTTAACCGGAAGGAGAACAACCTGAGGTTGTTTGAGTTTGGCAATGTATATCACAAAAAGAAAGACTATGATCCTGCCCGTGGTGTAAAAAATTATCATGAAGAAAAACACCTGTTGATCATTGCCAGTGGCAGCAGAAATGAGGAAACCTGGAATTCAAAACCACAAAAAATTGGGTTCTACGATGTAAAAGCATGGGTGGAGGCATTGATTACCAGGATTGGATTGGATAGGAATCGAATTTCTCTTGAAGAGCCATCTCTTGGCGATTTGAACGATGAACTTCATTATAAAATGGGTGAACAACTGCTGGCCCGCGTCGGATGTGTTGAAAAAAAAATCTTACAGGCCATGGACATCAAGCAAGAGGTGTTTATGGCTGAGATCAACTGGACTTTGGCGCTCAAACAGGTCAGGATTAATAACCTGGTTTATCGTCCGGTGTCAAAATTCCCGACTGTAAAACGCGATTTGGCGTTATTGCTCGATAAAGAAATTAAATTCTCACACTTGAGAGAGGCCGCATTTCAGACAGAGAAAAAGTTACTTCAATCGGTTACTGTTTTTGATGTGTACGAAGGCGACAAAATCCCGGCGGGCAAGAAATCCTATGCCTTATCGTTTATCCTTGAGGATACTGAAAAAACCATGACTGATCAGGTGATTGAAAAAACCATGGGTAGAATACAGCAAACGCTGAAACATCAATTTAATGCAGAATTAAGATAATCAAAGGTTTGTTGTTTTTGTTCGGACAGATTATTTAATTTTATAGGTTCAATTATTAGTGCTGATGGATATACAATCGATAAAACAAAGATTCGGGGTTATAGGAAACTCACCGTTGCTCAACCGGGCCATTGATGTGGCCATTCAGGTTGCTCCAACCGACTTAACAGTTTTAATATCAGGAGAAAGCGGTACGGGTAAAGAGGTTTTTCCAAAGATGATCCATCAGGAAAGCACACGTAAACACGGCCACTATATCGCTGTAAACTGCGGTGCTATCCCGGAAGGAACCATTGACTCGGAACTGTTTGGTCATGAGAAGGGATCGTTTACCGGTGCCCATGAATCGCGTAAGGGGTATTTCGAGGTGGCCGATGGAGGTACTATCTTTCTTGATGAAATCGCGGAGCTTCCTATATCTACACAGGTTCGGCTGTTGCGCGTACTCGAAACAGGCGAATTTCTTAAAGTAGGGTCCTCCAAAATGGTTAAATCCAATGTCAGGGTAGTTGCCGCCAGCAACGAGGATATTCCCAGAGCCATAGAACGTGGAAAATTCAGGCAAGACTTGTTTTATCGTTTAAACTCGGTACCCATTTTTGTTCCGCCCCTGCGCGAAAGGAAAGATGACATTCATTTGTTGTTCAGGAAATTCGCTGCTGACTTCGCCGAAAAATACCGCATGCCGGCGCTTCAACTTACGGATGATGCTATTAAGGTGCTTCGCGATTATTATTGGCCGGGAAATATCAGGCAGTTGAAAAATATTACCGAGCAGATTTCTATCATCGAAAGAGAGAAAGAGATTAGTGCCGAATCATTGGCCAAATACCTTCCCGGCATCCGAAATTCAAGCGTGCCGGTGTTGTACCATAAAACCGACGAAGAATCTTTTTCGGAAAGGGAATTGCTTTACAAGGTGTTGTTCGATATGAAACGGGATATGGCCGAGTTGAAGAAAATCGTTTTGAACCTGGTTGAAAAAGATGGTC
>PCUL01000144.1:3351-20527 GCA_002771745.1 Bacteroidetes bacterium CG18_big_fil_WC_8_21_14_2_50_41_14 | reverse complement strand
GGAGAAAAAAATCATCGATCAGATGGAGATTTCCCACGCAAAAGAAACCGACCTCGAAGATGATGAAGACTATGAACAAAGCGAAATTATTGAAGAATCTTTGTCGCTTACTGACAAGGAGCATGAGATGATAAAAAGGGCCCTGGAAAAACACCGTGGGAAGCGAAAAAACGCGGCTACCGAACTGGGCATCTCCGAACGCACCCTGTATAGAAAAATCAAAGAATATCATATTAAATAAATGGAACTATCTAAAAAAAGTTTTGCGTTTTTTTGGCAACCACTTCTACTTGTGATGATGGTGATGGGCCTTTCCTCCTGTGGAGTATATTCCTTTACTGGTGCGTCTATTCCGCCGGAAGCCAAAACGGTTTCTGTCCAGTATTTTTCTAATCACGCCTTGCTGGTCGAGCCTACCCTGAGCCCTATTTTTACGGATGCCTTGCGTGATAAATTCACCGGACAAACCAACCTGGCCATGCTTGAGCGCAACGGCGATTTGGCCATGGAAGGTTCTATCGTGGAATATAAAACGACCCCGGTGGCTATCCAGGGAGACCAAACATCTGCCTTAAACCGGCTAACCATTACTATCGAAGTCAGATTTACCAATAAATATGAACCGGAGAAAGATTTTGATACTAAGTTTACCCAATTTATCGATTACCCTTCAGGCACGGATTATAATGCTGCGAAAACTGATTTAATTGACCAAATTACCGAAATGTTGGCAGACGACATTTTTAATAAGGCGGTTATTAACTGGTAAACAACTGTTTAAGCGGTTGTCGGACTCATAATAAAAAGGAATATGAATAAGGAAGAGTTTATTGGTTTTATGCAACAGCCCACGAAACTGAATAGCCAAACGCTTTCGGGACTTACAGCCCTCGTTAATGAGTTTCCCTATTGTTCTACGGTTCGCATTTTATTGTCGGTGAATCAATACAAAGAAAAAGATGTGCGCTACGAAACCGAACTGCGTACCACCGCTGTTTATTCCGGTGACAGAAGCATCCTCAAAAAGCACATCGATCGGGCCGGACAATCTAATGTCAGGATCGTGTTGCCTGATGAAGAGAAAGCGGAGGAAGTAAAAAAGGCGGAAACGAGTTCGCCATTAGAGGATTCAGTGGTGCCTGAAAAGGCTGAGAAAATCGCATTCACCGAACCTGAAGAGCCAAAGACGTCCACCGTTCAACAGGAGGGGCCGGAAATGCCTGCTGAGAACATTCCGTATGTCGATATGGAGATCCAGGAACTCAAAGAGATTATCAATCGGCATATTGATGAACTGGAGCAGGAAACTCATTTGAAATCTTCATCCCATGTGGTAGTAGAACCAGAGGAGAAGTTGGATGTTGTTAAGGAAAAGTCAAAAGAAGAATTGTTGGACGAGTTTATAAAAAACCAGCCCAGTATTACCCGTCCCAAAGCCGCTTTTTATAATCCGCTTGAGGTTGCCAAAGAAAGTATCGTCGATCAGGAAAATATTATCAGCGAAACATTGGCCACCATATACTACGATCAGGGGCATTTACAGAAAGCAATAAAAATTTATCAGAAATTAAGTTTGAAATATCCGGAAAAAAGTACTTACTTTGCAGCCCTGATTCAAAAAGCAGAAAAAGAACTAAATACTTAAAAGTTAAACTGATGTATATTTTCGTTTCAATATTAATTTTAGTGGTGAGTATTTTACTCGGACTGATCGTTCTGGTTCAAAATCCAAAAGGTGGTGGCTTGGCAGCCAATTTTGCCTCCGGTGGAGCTCAATTTATGGGCGCACGTCAAACGGCCGACTTTCTCGAGAAAGCATCCTGGGGACTGGCCATAGCCTTGTTGTTCCTTAGCTTAACTGCTACCATGATTATCCCACGCGATTTTGGAGTGAAAAACACAAACCAATCTGAAATTATCGATCAGGTTTCCGGTCAAAAGTCAACCCCTCCAATCGACTTTCAAGCTCCTGAAAACAACACCCCGGAAGAATAGGGTACAAAATATTATTTATTTGAAATGTCAGAATGTCATAAACGTTCTGACATTTTTTATGCCGCTTAGTTTGGCACAAAATATGACTGCTAAGGTTCACTGATCATATTATATAATAGAAACCATGAAAAAAATTAACATTAAACCTTTAGGCGACAGAGTTGTTATTAAACCTGCCCCGGCTGAAGACAGGACCGCTTCGGGTATTATCATCCCTGATACTGCAAAAGAAAAACCACGACAAGGTGTTGTTGTTGCCATTCCTGCCGAGAACAAAGAAACCCCGATCACGGTAAAAGTGAACGACCAGGTGCTTTACGCGAAATATGCAGGAACAGAAATCAACATTGAAGGGGTTGATTACCTGATTATGAGTGAGAAAGACGTACTAGCAGTTATTTAATTGAAATATTTAAACTAACATAAAAATTTAAAAAAATGGCAAAGGATATCATATTTAGTAATGAAGCCAGAGAAAGTCTGAAAAGAGGCGTTGATGCATTGTCAGATGCAGTAAAAGTTACCCTGGGACCTAAAGGTCGCAATGTAATTATTGAGAAATCGTATGGAGCGCCTCAGGTAACCAAAGATGGTGTTACAGTGGCTAAAGAAATCGAACTCAAAGACCCCATCGAAAATATGGGCGCTCAGATGCTAAAAGAAGTAGCTTCGAGAACCAACGACATTGCCGGTGATGGTACCACAACAGCTACCATTTTGGCCCAATCCATTTTTGGAACCGGATTGAAAAATGTGACCGCCGGTGCCAATCCAATGGACTTGAAACGAGGAATCGACAAAGCAGTAGCTAAAGTGATTGAATCGCTGAGAAGCCAGACTGAAAAAGTGGGTGACAATAACGACAAAATCAAACAAATTGCCTCTATATCTGCCAATAATGACGAATACATCGGCAGCTTGATTGCCGAAGCCATGAGCAAGGTGAAGAAAGAAGGCGTGATCACCATCGAAGCAGCAAAAGGTATCGAAACCTACGTTGAGGTTGTTGAAGGAATGCAATTCGACCGTGGTTATATTTCTCCTTACTTTGTTACCGACACCGAAAAAATGGAGGTGGTTTATGAGAACCCAATGATTCTGATTTACGACAAAAAAGTATCGGTGATGAAAGACTTATTGCCCGTACTTGAAAAGGCCGTTCAAACAGGTCGTCCCTTTATCATTATTGCCGAAGATGTTGAAAGTGAAGCCCTGGCAACGCTTGTAGTAAACAGGCTGCGTGGTGCCCTCAAAATTGCTGCTGTTAAAGCTCCCGGCTTTGGCGACAGAAGAAAAGAAATGCTCGAAGACCTCGCTATTCTTACCGGAGGTACCGTGATTTCTGAAGAAAAAGGGTACAAACTTGAAGATGCTACCCTGGAAATGCTGGGTGAGGCCGAAAAAGTAACCATCAGCAAAGACAACACCACCATTGTAAGTGGTAAAGGGGATCCCAAAAATATCAAAGCCCGTGTAAACCAAATCAAGGCCCAGATTGAGACCACAACTTCCGATTACGACAAAGAAAAACTACAGGAACGCCTGGCAAAATTGGCTGGCGGTGTGGCTGTGATCTATGTAGGAGCCGTAAGTGAAGTGGAGATGAAAGAGAAAAAAGACCGCTTTGACGACGCACTGAATGCTACCCGTGCCGCAATTGAAGAAGGCACTGTTCCTGGTGGAGGCGTCGCGTTTGTTCGTGCTATCCCTTCTTTGAACGATGTTGTATTTGAAAATGAAGACGAGGAAACAGGTGTTTCCATCATTAGAAGAGCCCTTGAAGAACCCTTGCGCCGCATTGTTGAAAATGCCGGACTCGAAGGCTCTGTGGTATTGAATAAAGTGAAAGAAGGTATCGGCGATTATGGATTTAACGCCAGGACCGAAGTTTACGAAAACCTGAAAGCTGCCGGTGTAATCGATCCTACGAAGGTAACCCGTGTGGCACTCGAAAATGCAGCCAGCATTGCCGGTATGTTATTAACTACCGAATGTGTACTTTCGGAGCATAAAGATCCAAATGCGCAGGGACCTCAAATGCCTCCCATGGGTGGCGGCATGCCAGGAATGATGTAAGAATCATTCTTTTTAAAGACAAAAAGGTCTGGCTATTTAAGTCAGGCCTTTTTTTATGAGGTTATGTTTTTATCTTTGTGGCTGCTTTCACCTCAAAATATCTAATTAAACGTCCATTTTGGATACTCAACACAATGCAGATATAACTGGGAGAGGTGATTTTATTCAGCCGTTGGGCGAAAGCGTAAGTAAAAAACAATTTGCATAATACGGACTAATAATATATCTTTGCACGTATATATTTTTATCATGGACACAAAACTAACACTGAAATTAGACAAATTCGTCATCGAACAAGCGAAAAAATATGCATCGTCTCAAAAACGCAGTCTGTCCAGAATCATTGAAACCTATTTAAAATCACTAATCAATCGGGAGAATTTAAACAATGAGGACGATATTAAAATTTCACCTTTTGTAAAAAGCATGTCAACCGGAATCAACATTCCTGCCGACTTAGACTATAAATCTGAAATCTTAACTCATCTGGAAGAAAAGCATAAATAGCCATGAGATTATTTCTGGACACAAATGTAATGCTTGATTTTCTGGGTGAACGTGATCCATTTTATGTTTCAGCAGCAAAAATTGCCACACTAGCCGACAAAAGGTCACTTCAGATTATCGTTTCGGCATTATCTTACGCAACAATTAGCTATTTCCTGACTAAATACGATGGACTGGAAAAAACAAAAGATAAACTAAGAAAGTTCAAAGTAATCTCCGAAATATGTGAATTGGATGAAGTAATTATTGAAAAAGGACTAAACTCGGAGTTTTCAGACTTTGAAGATTCTTTACAATATTTTAGTGCATTGCGGGCAGAATGTGACATTATTATAACACGAAACGGAAAAGACTTCAAGAAATCCGAAATACCTGTTATGTCTCCTGATGAATTTTTAAATAGTATCAAGAAATAAACACCTACGTCCAACAATAAAATGGTGGTATAGAATATTAGTATTAATCCTTATTTTCTCTGTAATTGATTTTATTGTTTTCTAAGCCCCGGTCACTCATCCACCCCCTGCTGTAGATGGTGCTCATCGAACTGAACGAACAAATAATCACCGGAAAAATAGTGGTTACGAATAATCGGGGTTAAGGTTAGTTCCACTTTCCGATTCACTGACTTTGGTAACGAATTGGCACAGTGATATTTTCATTAAACGAATCGTTCCATACTCTCGTTTTTGAAAACGGATAAACTGCTACCTTACCAGTATTACGGTCCCCATTTTTGTTTGTTGTGGGAAAGTATACATTATTGATTATTGAATGGTTATATACGCAAAGGTAATATAAGAATCACTAAATTACATTATAATTGAAATTCTCTCTGTTAAATTTAGCTTAACAAAGGGGCTTATCTTAATGAACTATTTCAACAACCATTTTTCAAGGATAGCGAAGAGGATATCCCATTTAATCGGTTTCGAGATGTAGTCGTTCATGCCAGCCGCGAGGCAAATTTCTCTATCGCCCTTCATCGCGTTGGCTGTCATGGCGACAATGGGGATATTGTCAAATTTAGGATTTTGGCGGATTTCCTTTGTGGCCATGAGACCATCCATTCCGGGCATCTGAACATCCATCAGGACAAGTGAATAGGGTTTGCTTTTTAAGGCTTTAACAGCTTTTAAACCGTCCCCAACCACTTCCAGGCGAATGCCGGTTTTCATAATGAGAGCCGCGGCAACCCGCTGATTGATGATATTGTCCTCGGCCAGCAATATTTTCGTAGTATCAGGCAATGATTGTAACCGTTCCAGGTTGGTGTTTAATATTTCTTTCTTATGAACCTTGCCAGTAAGATCGGTAAATCCGATGAGGTTGGCAATTGAATTGAATAGGATAGATTGTTTAACCGGTTTTGTCAAATATTCAATATTTCCGAGCTTCTTCAATGACTTTCTGTCTCCCCAAATGCCCACGGAGGTTAAAAAAACAGCAGGAATCTGACTTTTTTCTCTTATTGCGCTTATGAAATCGAACCCACACATGCCGGGCATTTGATAGTCAGAGATAATCAAGTCGTAGGTGCCCTCTTTTGCTGCATTAAATACCGCAAGTGCATCAGCAGGCAATTCAAAAACCTCTGAAGTAAAACCAAATGATTTTACCATTTCAAATAAAATGATGCGGTTTGTTTTATTGTCATCGACAACAAGGACGTGAAGTCCATGAATTTTGGCGGGTATTCTAAGTGCCTCATCTTCTTTGATATCAGATTTTAAAAACCGGGCAGTAAAGTAGAATGTGCTTCCCTCTCCAAGACGGCTTTTAACCCAAACTTCACCTTTCATCATGTGGACCAGGTTTTTACTAATCGAAAGGCCAAGACCTGTACCTCCAAACTTTCGGGTAATGGTGCTATCTGCCTGGGAAAAGCTATTGAAAATCGATTCCTGTTTTTCTTCAGGAATGCCAATCCCGGTATCCTCTATCGAAAACAATAATTCTATTTCATTTTCACGCAGTGGGTTATTGGGTGGTGCTGAGGATGAGCTGTTTTGTACCTTAATATTAATTTCACCTTCTTTGGTAAATTTAATGGCATTGCCAACCAGGTTAATGATTACCTGACGTAGCCTTCCCGGGTCACCTACAACATATTTTGGAATGTCATTATTTATGAGCATATTCAATTCAAGACCCTGGTCTTCAATTTTATGAATGACCACATCGGAAACACCTTACACTACCTCCCTGACTTTAAAATCCATTTCCTCCAATTCTAATTGACCGGCTTCAATTTTAGAAAAATCAAGGATGTCATTCAGTAGACTCAGCAGGATATCCGCACTTTCTTTGGCCATTTTAAGAAATTGCGATTGTTCTTCATTTAATTCAGATGACAATACCAATTCCAGCATTCCATTGATTCCATTCATAGGTGTGCGGATTTCATGGCTCATGTTTGCCAGGAACTCGCTCTTCGCCTTGTTTGCATTTTCAGCATCATTTTTTGCTTTCTCAAGTGCATCGGCTTTGTTCTCCAACTCACTGTTCAGGGCAACCACCCCCCGGTTTGTTTCTTCGAGTTCCTGATTGATAATTTCTATTTCGTTATTACGTTCCTGAAGCTCTTTAAGGACAAACAGCAGTTCGCTATTTTGCGAATTGATGGTATCTACCATCGAGGCATCCCCACGCTCAATTGTTTTCTTAAATGCTTGCTGAATATTACTTATTTTGTTGGGATGAATAGGTTGTGAGAATTTTGGCAACCATTTTGCAGCTGTAATGGTGGTCCCTTTACCTGCCTCTGATTGAATATGAAAATCGTCCATCAATCGCTGAGAACCGATCAATCCCACACCCATTCCTACTTTCGACTTGTAGTTTCCTGATTGTATTTGTTCAAGGTTTTCAATGCCCTTTCCCTTGTCGGAAAAAACGATGACGATCCCTCCCGAATTCATTCCTCTTTCCGCAATGTGGAATTTCACGGTTCCGCCATTGGCATGCTCGATAATATTTCTGCTAAGTTCTGATACAGTCGTTCCTATCCTGATGCAGGTGGTGCGGTCGAACAATAGTTCCTGAGCAAGCATGGTAGCGATATTTCGTGCCCTTACCACATCTGCCTCATATTGTACCTGCAATTCGCCTACATTATTGAGTGTAGCGGATGATAAGAATTGTAGCGTCATCATTCAGTCTTGAGTGTGTACTTAATATCAATTCAGCATTCTTTTGCGGAGGTTCATCCCAGTTAAAATTTTCGGCCCTCCATCGGGAAGTAATCCCATCCGAATACATACAAAGGGTATCCCCGGGTTCAAAATCAGATTCAAAAACACGTGGTGTTCGCATATTGTGACCAATAATTCCTCCAAACGACAGCAAGGTTTTCTTTTCAACCTTTGTCAGAATAAAACCCTCAATGTTGCCAATGCCTGAAAAGCTTAACCTGTTGGTTTCAGTATTGATTCGTGCCAGTCCAATTACGGCACCCCGGGTTCCTTTTATAGCATGGTGGATATGATTCATGAGGCTGTCGAGGGGCAGGTTGGATTTGAGCAGAATATTTTCTTTGACGAGTTCTGCTGCCAGGTTGGCTTCCTTCCCGTGACCCAGTCCGTCAATAACAGCGGTGATACAAACGTGGGCACTCACGTTATTTACAAGAAAGGCATCACCATTAAGCTGCTCTCCCGGGTAACAACGTGATGCTGCTCCGACAACCAATTTTTTATTTATGCCGACCCAGCTTTTTATGGGTACCCACTTGAGCGTTCTTACGCAATGTTTATAGTCATGGCTTCCTGAGAAATAGAGTTCTTTAAATGCAGAGGAGGATACAGGATTGATTTCCATCTCATCTGAAAAGCGTCTGATTGTTCCCAGCCCGATGCCAAGGGAATCTTTTTCGGTAATCCCATCCTGCATAGATTTATGTAAATCTGTGATACCGGAACCCGAATCACAACACCAGATCTCGATGGCTTTTTGTTTTTCCGTGTCTTCAATTTGACAAATTACGATTTTACCAGTCCCGCCTCCATGTTTTAGCACGTTGGTTACCAATTCTGAAATTAAAATGGCTATCTCTTCGGTTTTTACTTCATTAAAGCCAATTTGTTTAGCCAGGCTCACACCTTTTCTTCGGCATACACCGATGTCGGATTCGTTTTCGACAGTCAAACTTAATATGTGATCTCGCGTTACTTCCATTTCATTAACCTGACGGTAGTGCCTTCATTTATCTTTGTAACGATTTCAAATCTGTCAACCAGTCGTTTGGCTCCTGGCAACCCATAACCCATCCCCATCCCTGATGTGTATCCATCGCTCATGGCCAATTCCAGGTTTTCAATTCCCGAACCTTTGTCAGAGCAGGTTACTATCATTGCCAATTGTTCATCAACAATTCCTGATTCGATAAGTACTTCCCCACCACCGGCATAGTTGTACATATTTCGTAACAACTCACTTACCGCAGTAGTAATCCGGGTTTGGTCAACAATACCCATTTGCAATAACTTTGCCTGATACCGGATAAATTGCCTCACACTTACAATGTCGTATTCAGTTGAAACGACCAATCTTCCGAGTTCTACCCAGCTTATATCTGATTTCAGTTCTGACATTACAATCGGATTTATGAGAAGTCACTGTTCTCATTCCTAATTCTTCTTTCGAGCATTTCCATGCCCTTTTCCATGTTGAGCGCAGTATCTACGCCCTGCATCTCGAGTCCGAGCTCGACAAGGGTGATGGCCACCGCAGGTTGCATCCCCACAATAACTACCGCAGCATCCATAATTGAAGCCATGGAAGCCATTCCTGAAAGCATGCGTCCAATAAAAGAATCTACCATTTCCAATACTGAGATATCAATCAGAACACCTTTGGCCCCGGTTTTTGAAATTTCTTCAAGTATTTGGGTTTGCAGTTGCATGGCCATTTTATCGTGCATATCCACCTGTATCGAGACGATTAAAAAATTTCCAATCTTGATAATGGGGATCCTCTTTTCATATATGTCAATATTCATCTATTCCTGTTTTTCATCAGAATGGGTAAAAAGCGTTTGGAGCTTCACACCTTCCGATCGTTTATTTTCTCTCATGGCAAAAATCATGGCGTCCTGCAGCGTGGCTTTGGTCCGGATAGAAGATAAATCAATCCCCAGGTGAACAATGGTCTGGGCAATGGCCGGGCTGATACCTGAGATGATACATTCCGCACCTAACAAACGAGCTGCGGTAACTGTTTTTAACAAATGGTTTGCAACCTGCGTATCGACTGTTGGAACTCCGGTGATGTCGAGAATGGCAATGGTGCACCCCGTTTCAACAATTTTTTCGAGCAGATTTTCCATCATGACCTGGGTTCGCTGACTGTCGAGGGTGCCAATTACGGGAAGGATCAGCACGTTGTCCCAGACTTTTGAAACAGGACTTGAAAGTTCAAGCAGATCTTGTTGCTGTTGAAGAATGGTCTTTTGCTGCTCCTGGATTTTGGCGAGTTTTTCCTCAACCTCTTGCTGCATTTTTTTACGCTGTTTGAGTTCGTCAGTCAGGTCATTAATTAACAGGTCGATGGCCGCTTCAATGCCGCTCAGGTCGTCATTAATTTCACTGTTGATCCGTGCATTCATGTCCCCGGCAGCAACGGACGACAGCACATCCTCAATAAAGTTGATGCGCTCCTTCATTTTTTCGATTTTAGGTATTTCACTCATGATTATTTCCTCCTTTTTTCTATCCAGTTATAGGCTTCATCCATGTCTTTTACAAAAGTTGACTCTGCTTTTAATGAACCAAGTTTCATCAATACCTTTGCGATCATGCGGGTTGCAGCGCTGGCTCCAACATAAACCACATCCGTAAATTGTGCAATATTGAGCATCTCGTTGGTTACCGACCGGGTTTCCCGGCTTTCCATGTTACCAGCATTTCGCAGATCAACCATCAGTTGCCGATATGGCTTGCCTTTCAGTAATTCAAGATAAAGGCTCCCTAATTGTTTGGTTTCTTCTGTGGTAAAGAATCCGTTAATTGTCTGTATGAGCAATTGATGTTCATCATCATATCGAATTGTGTGTTTCATAGTTTTATGATGTTTGGTGAGAAAACAATTATCTTGCTAAGATAAGTAAAGTTTTGGTGGTTACAATCATAATAGGTTAATTTCTACCTACTTTTAAACTGTACAATCAGGCCCTGATCGCTTACGCGGATGATTTGCCACTGGTGGTTACGGTAGCATGTTCAAAACCGGGGAGTATCAGGGGTGATGCCAATTATCGTCTTGTTGCGATGAAGCTACACTGAAGGGGGGGGGACCCAAATCAAAAAAGCCCTGGTCATTTTCTGACCGGGGCTTTTTAATGGTTGATAAAACTGGATCAACAGGTTGTTTTGGCGATTTATTTAATCATCACCTTATAATGGATGGTTCCTTTTTCGGTAATCAGATTTAATACATACACACCTTTTGACAGTCCGTTTACATCCACACTCAGCTGGTTTTCGCCTTTGGCTACGCTGTACTTATTTGTGAGTACTTGCTTACCAGAGAGGTCATTCAGACTGATTTGAAGATCGGCCTGGTCTTTTGCATTAAACGAAACGTTGATTTTATCTTTGGCAGGATTTGGGAATACGCTTACAGTACCTGCTCCAAAGATTTCATCAATGCCGCTGTTGTCGATTACTGTGAAGTAAATAGTTGCAATAGAAAAGAGGGTAGGGGCAGCTTGATAGGTAATTCTGTACTCCATGGAATCGGTTCCATAAAATCCTTGGTTGGGAGCATAAATAATGACATTTGGATTGGAGAATGAAGTAGAAGAATTTCCTTGTGTTGATTGTGTTTCAACAGAAATAGAAACAGGAGCCAACATTAAATCGTTTTCCAAAACAGGAACTGCAATACTTTGAGAAATAACGGTTTCGGCTTGGTCGTCAACTGCTGTAGGTGGCTCGGTTAGCTCGAACAGAACACCATAGTTTTCGGTAAACCGTGGAACAAATTGCTGGTAATAAACGTTGGCCAGAGTGCCATCATGAACAACTAAAGTATTTTCGTCGTTCTCGTTATCGGCGGCCGCGCTCCAGTTATGCGATCCCGTAAAAATAATTGGATCTGATGCAGCTGCACCTTGGTCAACGATCATGTATTTATGATGAAGGATTCCTGCTGAAACATCGTCGAAGGTAACATGAGTATTTAGTGATTCTGCCAACATACTATTAACAGTTGTATTGTTGTTGCCTTCAGTATTGGTAATTACATTTACCGCAACTCCGGCTGATTTCCTTCCAACAATGGCGTCAGCCATTTCAATTCGGGTAATAAGCATGGTAGCGATGCTTAAATCATGATCGGCAGTATTGATGGTTTGTACAATTTTACCGTTCACACCGTCCGAAGGACTGAAATAGCATTCAACACGTTTGCCTGCAATTTTAAATTCGTGGGGTGTGTTATTCCGTTTGGTTGAGCCGAAACGTGCCAGAGCAGCGTTAGGTAAATCTCCATTGGAACCCCACATTTCTTCAAATTCTATTTGATAAGTGCGGGCAAGACTTTGGTCCTGAACAATAATCACATTGTTGGCATCCAGATTGATTTGACCATCAGTAAAATTGGTAGACCCTGTCCACACGAGTGGGTCATTCGCGTCGTTTGATTCAGCATCAAAAACAATGAATTTATTGTGCATAATTCCGGGACGCTGAGAGCTGCTTGGGCCAATGAATACATGAACTGAAGTACCTGCCAATTCGTCAATCCCCATATTGGCTGTCGTACCGCAACCAATAACCCTTACACGAACACCTCTGTCAGCGGCAGCAATCAATGCCATGCTTATATCACTCATACTACTGTTGTTAAAATTGTACATGGTAAAATCGATGGTTTCTTTGGCCCGGTTGATATAGCTGATGATGGTATCATCGATGAGATTATGAAGATAAATGGCATTTTCTCCGGTTGAGTAGGAATTGTCAACGGGACTATTGAAATAAGCGATCATGTTTCCGGTTGAGTTTGAGATGGTAGCAAAGGGCAACACGGCTGATTTAGCGGTGTCACTGCCACTGACTGAGAATGCTTGTACCCATGTAATGGCGCCAGCTTCCAAACCTGCTAAGTCAATTTCGTGGGCAGTTGAACCACCGGTAGCGGAAACGCTATTGGACATGAACAAATCTTCTGTTGGACCGTAATACATTTCAGTTGAACCCACAATGTTGGTATTCCATGTGAAGTCAAGTTCAGACTGGGTAAAGTTAGTATTGATTAAGGCATCAACAAAGTAGATAGCGCTGGGGATGAAGATGTCGTTTAAATCACGTGGAAGTAGTTGATAACCCTGATTGGGGTTTGTGTAATCAAATTGAGAACACAGCGCCGTTAGGCTAACGGGTGCACTAGGAATAATGGTACCTACAAAATCCTGGCCATTCTTAATGTAGATATATCCGGTTTCGCCATTGGAAGTAAAGGTGTATTTTTTATTTCCGGTGAATGTTTGGCCGGCATCATTAAAAAGAACATCATTAACCATAACCAATTGACCTTCGTATGGCTCTGAAATTTGAGCTGGCGTAAGAACAATAGGTTCAGGCACAGGATTTCCTGTGGATAACACGGTAACATTGGTAATGGGATCAATTTCAAGCAATTGGTTGTAAATTTTCAGTGTACCCGTTACTGAAATGGAGTCACCACGGTTGGCCACGCTAACAGCAGAACCGTAAGCCGCGATGCCGGCGGTTTCATCCTGAAAATATCTGATAATGCCAAGTTCAGCACCATTGGTGGCGATACCTTTAACCGTTACAACGGCACCTTCACCCATTTGTCTCGCTTCGAGAATAGTGTTTTGGGCATGGCTAAAAGAGAATATGCCCGTGATTAGAAAAGTGATGATTAGTAATTTTTTCATTTTATGTGTATTATTATACTGATTATTCGTTATTTAAAAGGCTATTTGATTTATAAAAATTTAAGGTTGGCAAAAATCATGCTAAATTAATTATAAACTTATTCTTAGTGATACCACGAATCTACGGCCCATGCCCATAAAAACACTGGCCGAGTTTACATCAAAATTGCTGGATGCCATACCTAAGTAGGTGTCATTATTCTGAGCATCTGTAATATACTTATCATCAAGGGCATTAAGCACACTACCCCTCAATTGGAATCCCAATTTTTTAAATTTCCAGGAATAACCTGCATGAAAATCTACCATATAGTAATTTGGAATCTTCCATGATTGTTTGGGATCACCGTTTGAGTCAAAAGCCCATGGATTTAGTTCAGGATCATAATCGATGGGGTTAAACTCGGCATAATGTTTTCCGAACCAGGTAAAGTCCCCAGAAACATAAAGCCCTTTAATGATTTCCCATCTTAAGCTTTCTCTGTTTTGGAATTGAGCCGCATCGCCAACATATAGGCCTCTTGCGTCAAAAGGTTTTTTGCCGACCAAAATGTTGTTGTCATTATAAATGAGTGCAGTATCTTTTGATGTCCACTTCCAGTCTCCTAAAGATAAGATGCTCTGGAATTCAAGGTTATCCGTAATCATGAATCCCAATTCCATTTCTATACCCTTGTGCAATGCATTCATGTTATTGATATTGGCCGTCAGTCTGTTGGTTGGGTCATCTGGATCTGGAAAGGTAGTGTTTCGGTCTGTGGGTTTATTTTCCCAAACGGTGTAATAGGCATTAACATTTAATGCAAACCTCGAGACTTCATAGCTATAACCCAATTCGATGGCTTTAACATGTTCATTTTTTATTTCCAGAAAAAGCTTGTTGTCGTAATCAAATACATTGTTAAACCTCTGTGCTTTTGATAAATAGCCCAAATTCATGAACACATTCATTTTCTCGTTTAAGTTGTAATTTACTCCTCCCTTAAGTGTAAACCCGGGTAAGTATTTCCAATCGGATTCGTTCGTTTTTAATCCTGGAGAATTCCTGTCATATACGGACCCATTGTAATTAATCTCAGTATCATAGGCAATAAGAAAGGTTGTGTCGCCCACATCAAGTGTTTTGGGAATAAAATAATCAATGCGTTTGTATCCTGAATACGAGCCAGTTAAATTAATAAAGGTTGTAAGGTTACCATTTTGGTATTTTAGTTGTGCAAATAAACCACCCCAGCGTACCAATGCATCATTGTAGTACCCTATTTTGTCGTTATTAAATTTTCGTGTGGTGTCATTATCCTCATTTTGATTTCCGGAATCAAGGAAGTAGTTTCCTCCGAACAGATCTCTCACTTCGCGATAATGCTCTCCTTTATATGTTCTGAGGTCAATACCTCCGGATAGTGAAAACGATTCACTCAGTTTGTAATCAAATGTCGAAAGTAAACCCAGCCAAAAATGATTATTGACCGCGTTACGAAGGATCCCTGTGGATAATTTATTTTTGTTAAACCCATTGGGGATATTCATGTTGGAGTTGTAAGGTTTCTGAAGGCTTTGTTGATTTGTAGTGGTGTCGGTGGATGGAGTTGGGGAAAAGGATCCTCCTCCACCTGTGCCAATCGACAAATAAAGCACATTGGAAATATATAGTTTTTCGTTTACACTCCAGAAATCGCGTAAGCTAAACTGTGGTTTGTGATAATAATTGTTGGCCGTACTCACAGCCTTTGCTTCAGGATATATGGTGTCAGTATCGGTAATATATGCCCTGCTTAAATATCCCCAGTTCGGATTGTAACGAAGCCCCATATTCACCGGGATTCCGCTTGATTGTAGCGAGTCAATATATCCTGCATTCATACCAATTTCTTTTGCATAATCGGTATCATAAGCAGAGGCTCTTTTTTTATAGCTTCTTTGGCCGTGTTCTTGTGGAGCACCCATGGCCGTTAAACTCAAGACATGTTTGCCAATTTCTTTGTCAACGCGCAGAAAGTAGAACCAACCTTTGGTGTATGTTTGATCTACCCAACCATTTCCTTGTTTATACGATCCGGCAAAGGTCACTCCCCAGCCATCCTTCATGCGCCCGGTTGTCATGCCCAATGATGTTCTGGTAAAACCACCTGCAGCAAATTCTTGCTTGAGGCTGATCCCTTTCTTTGCATCAATCCCTTTGGTTGTGATATTAATTGTACCTCCAATGGAAGGAATGGCCAATTTAGACATTCCAAGCCCTCTTTGTACTTGTGTGCTGCGCATCACTGCATCCAGACCAAACCAGTTAGACCAATACACCCATCCATTTTCCATATCATTTACGGGTATCCCATCCAGCATCACGGCCACGTTTCGTTGGTTAAATCCGCGAATGTTGATGCGGGCATCACCATCACCACCACCTGAAGCCGTAGCATAAACGCCTGGTGTTGAATTGAGTATAAGTGGAATGTCTTGCGCTGCCAGTTGTTCCTCAATTTTTGCCGGACTAATATTTGAAAAAGCAACCGGTGTTTCTCTGGTTCGCGCAATATCACCTACGACCTCAACCTCGGTTAGGGTTACAGTGCTTAGTTCAAAGTTGACAAATACATCCTTTTGGCCAACAACAATGCTTTTTTGCTGACTCACAAATCCAACATAGGAAACCGATAGCGTATAATTTCCTGGTTCCAGTTTTAATTTGAATTCACCATTGATGTCAGTAACTGTTCCTATACCGGCACCATATATAACATTTACACCAATGAGCGGTTCACCGATGTTAATATCTGTTACAACACCACTTACACTTCGTGTTTGGGTAAAAGCAATTATCGATATAAGCAGTAAACCAAACGAAAGGATAATTTTTTTCATTATATCTCGAATTTGAGGTGATTTATTTTTTTGATAAAGTCACCAAAGGCTTTAAGTAGTACTACTTAAAGCCTTTGTAAATGATTTTCTATCAACAATATATTATTTTACCAGGAGTTTTCTGGTTTGCGTTGATGCGTTTTCGAAGTTTACGTTAACAAATAATACTCCTTTAAAATCATCTTTGATGGTGAAGTTGCCTTTAAAGGTGTTGGCTCCCAATTCAATTTTTTCAACAATTCTACCGGTAAGGTCAAACATTTCAACAGAAATGATGGCCTGATCAGATTCGATGGTAAAGTTATTGTCATTGACAGGGTTCGGATAAACATCCAAATTAACAACAGGTTGATTTTCATAAATGCCAATACCTGTGCAATCACAATAATGTGCTCCCAAAGAATCAAAAGTGTTTTTAGGAATCGAATCCCATTGAACATCTACCACAAAGTATGGATCCGGGTTTTCGGTAACACCATAAGTAACATTTGTTTTGCGAATTAAAGTATGATCCTTTGTCCAGGCCAGCCAGAATAATGGACCTACGTTATAATTAGAAATAGTATAGGATGTTGGTACTCCGCCACTGTTATAAGTAATGGTGGTATCATTGATGTTTCCCCAACCATTGTCAGCGCTGGTCATTGGGGGCCCTATTATAGCGAAAATATCAATAATTTGTCCATTTGTTTTTTCGAGTGTTACTGCATCATTTCCATTGAAATACATCATTTTGTTTATTTCATAAACAGGACATAAAAAGATATCCGCTTTTTCCTGCAAAGCTGCATCAACGGGAACTTCCTGTCCGGTTCCGGCAGGGTCGCGTTT
>PCUL01000144.1:0-3329 GCA_002771745.1 Bacteroidetes bacterium CG18_big_fil_WC_8_21_14_2_50_41_14 | reverse complement strand
TTGCCCGAACCCTCAACATATTCCGAAATGAAAAGGTTGGAACACTCTTGGGCAAAGCTAAAAGTTGCAAAAAAGGCTACAACTAATAAAAGTAAAAGTTTTTTCATGGTTTTTATATATTATCGATTAGTGTTTTCATTTTGTGACAAAAGTAACAACAAATAGCTATTCAAAGCGATATGTTACCGATTATTAATATTTGTAAACATTCTGAATAACACTGTTTATAAGAGCTTCCAAATAAAAGCGGGTTGTAAATATAACGTTTTTTTCGGTTGTATGGCAAAAGGTTGTTCAATACTTATTGTTAAAGCATCTGAGAGAAACAGTGCTGCCTCTTATTCCCGATCCAAAGTGATGTCCGACAAAATAGCTAGTGCTTTTTTAACCGAGCCAACATGTTCAAAACGAAGTGTTAAGCTTTCTTTTACCTGCTTCATCACACAGGCTTTGGGGTTTTCCTTTAAAAATCCCAATACTTTTCCAAAGGCATCCGACTGAAAATAAGGTGCATCCTGGGCGCCTGTAAAATAACCCGACATCCGGTTGTTTTTTAGGTATAGCTTAACAAACCCAATCTTTTTGGCGAGCCAGCGCAGGCGCATCGAATCCATTAAGTCGTGTAAGGGTTGTGGCATAGGACCAAACCGGTCGACAAGCGATTGTCCAAAGTGAACTAAATCTGATTCGTTTTCCAGGCTATCCAGATCCTTGTATATGCTTAACCTTTCGGTGATGTTGGTGATGTAGGTGTCCGGAATCAGGATCTCCAGGTCGGTTTCTATCTGACACTCATGCACCCGTTTATTGGTCGTTGTTTCATCCTGGTACATCTCGCCAAACTCGGCTTCTTTAAGTTCCTGCATGGCTTCGTCGAGTATTTTCTGGTACATCTCATAACCGATGTCGGAAATAAATCCGCTTTGTTCGCCCCCCAGGATGTTTCCTGCCCCGCGGATGTCCAAATCCCGCATGGCAATGCCGAACCCGCTTCCCAGATCCGAATGTTCCTCCAGGGCCTTTAAACGCTTGCGTGCTTCCTGCGTGAGCGAAGCCACAGGCGGAGCCAGCAGATAACAGAATGCTTTTTTATTGCTCCTTCCAACACGGCCACGAAGCTGGTGCAGGTCGCTCAATCCGTAGTTTTGTGCATCGTTGATGATGATGGTGTTGGCGTTGCTGATGTCGAGACCCGATTCGATGATGGTGGTGGAAAGCAGCACATCATATTCACCATCAATAAAGTCGAGCATAATGCGCTCCAGCTTTGAGCCTTCCATTTGTCCGTGGGCAATTGCGATGCGCACACCGGGGATAAACTTATGCAGCATTTCGTATACATCCAGGATGTTGTTCACCCGGTTGTGTACGAAAAACACCTGTCCTCCACGCGAAACTTCGTAGTTGATGGCATCGGAAATTACTTCTTCGCCAAACGACCTGATTTCAGTGTGAACGGGATAGCGGTTGGGTGGTGGGGTATTGATGATGCTTAAATCGCGCGCCCCCATCAGTGAAAACTGCAGGGTCCTTGGGATGGGGGTGGCCGTCAGCGTCAGCGTATCCACATTAACACTCTTCTGGCGGAGTTTTTCCTTGGCTGCCACGCCGAATTTTTGTTCTTCATCTACAATGAACAAGCCCAGGTTTTTAAACTCAATGTCTTTGCTTAAAATCCGGTGGGTGCCTATGAGGATATCAATTTTCCCTTCATGCAGTCTGTCGAGGGTTTCCTTTTGCTCTTTGGAGCTTTTAAACCGGTTGATGTAGTCTACCGTAACGGGAAAATCTTTTAGCCTGTCGCCAAAGGTTTTAAAATGTTGTAAAGCCAGAATGGTGGTAGGAACCAGCACAGCCACCTGTTTGCTGTCGGTGACGGCCTTAAAGGCCGCACGGACAGCAATTTCCGTTTTTCCAAAGCCCACATCACCACAAACCAATCTGTCCATGGGGTAGGAGGCCTCCATGTCTTTTTTGAAATCAACGGTGGCTTTAATCTGGTCGGGCGTATCCTCATAAATAAACGAAGCCTCCAGTTCATTCTGTAAATAGGTATCCGGTGCAAATTGAAACCCGCTCTCCGACTTACGCTGGGCGTAAAGTTTGATCAGGTCGCGTGCGATGTCTTTAACTTTTTTCTTGGTTTTGTTTTTCAGGTTGCTCCAGGTGGCCGAGCCCAGTTTGTTCAGTGTTGGCGGAGTGCCGTCTTTTCCAATATATTTTGAAATGCGGTGCAACGAATGGATGCTCACATAAAGCAGGTCGTTGTTCTTGTATATCAGCCGGATGGCTTCCTGTTTTTTGCCGTTGTTGTCGATCATCTGGAGTCCGTCGAAACGGCCTACGCCATGGTCGATGTGGGTGACAAAATCACCCGGGGTGAGGTCGTAGAGTTCCTTTAGTGTGATGGATTCTTTCCTGCCAAAGCCTTCGCGGAGTTTAAACCGGTGATAACGATCGAATAGCTGGTGGTCGGTATAATACAGGATTTTCAGGTCTTCATCAATAAATCCCTGGCTGATGCTGTGGTTTACTGCGGTAAACCGAACCTTTTCTTCTTCCGGTTTGTCGGCTTGCAAATCTTCAAAAATGCTGTAAAGACGTTCGGTTTGTTTTGGGTTGTCCGAAAAAATCAAGCTCTGAAAACCTGCTTCATGTTTTTGATGCAGGTTCTCAATAAGCAAATTAAAATTCTTGTTAAACGAGGGTTGTGGCTTTTGATGAAAAGCAAATCCTAGTGAATCGTTAAACCGATCAGGGCCGTTATATTGGACGGTAGTTACAGAAGCAATTTGTTGCATAAAATCCTGTCCATCCACAAAAAGATGCACCGGATCGGGTTTGATTTCCTTGTCTTCAAGACGTTCGAACGAGGCGATGGCTTTTTGAAATTCTTCTTCGATTCGCTTGTGTGTGAGTTCAATGTCATCAAACCAAAAAAAGGTGTTGGCCGGCACATAATCCAGAAAATCAACCCTTTCCTCTTTAATCATGCGGTCCTGGACATTTGGAAGCAGGGTGATGCGTTGCAGGTTTTGAAGCGACAACTGCGTGGCCGGGTCGAAGGTACGAATGGATTCCACCTCATCGCCAAAAAACTCGATGCGATAGGGGTGGTCGTTTGAAAAGGAAAACACATCCACAATGCCTCCCCGGATGGCAAACTGCCCTGGTTCGGCAACAAAATCAACTGCTTCGAAGGCAAATTCACTGAGCAGGTCAACCAGGAAGTCCAGCGAAACTTCCTCTCCCTGTTTTAGTTTCATCAGGTTTTTGGCGAGATACCGCTTGGTAATCACCTTTTCGGCCAATGCCTCAGGATACGTTAC
>PCUL01000346.1:2723-3909 GCA_002771745.1 Bacteroidetes bacterium CG18_big_fil_WC_8_21_14_2_50_41_14 | reverse complement strand
AATGCAAAATACCTGTCCCACCGGTGGCTGTTACAGCAATGGATCCATCGGTCAGGTCATGACAGGTGATATCGGTAGCAACAGCAGTAAGTATAGTGATAGGAGATGGCTCATTGATAACAATATTTATTATTGTAGCAGCCGGACAGCTATTGTCATCCGTAACCGAAATAGTATATGTCCCTGACGACAATCCCGTAAACAAACCATCATAGTTTACAATATTACCAGGTGTAAGCGTGTATATTAGAGGTAAAGTGCCTCCTGAAGCAATAACTGTAATTGTTCCATCATTCCCATTATAACAGGTGATGTCGGTTTGTGAATATGAGTCAATGGAAATTCCATCGGGATTTGTAATAACAAAATAAATGCTTTCAGCGGCAGGGCAATCAAATTGATCGGTAACAGAAACATAATAGGTGCCTGCTGAAAGTCCTGTAAAAGACCCATTACCAACATTAATCTGGTCTGAAATCCCATCTTTATACAAGGTGTACGTAAGTGTACCTGTTCCACCAATGGCTTCGACTAAAACACTTCCGTTGTTATAATTATGACAGGTAATATCGGTATAAGATTCAGAAGTAATGGTTATTATATCAGGGTTATTGATTATAATTTGTGAACTGACAATACTACACCCATTAATATCTTCTATTGTAATTGTATAGGTATTTGCACTTAGAAATTGGAAAATACCATCAGAATTGGATCCTCCCCCAGGATTTATCGTAAAGGTATAGTCTCCGGTCCCACCGGTACCTGTGATGGTAATAGTTCCATCATTTTCATTATGACAGGTAATATCAGTATGGTTCACAGATCCTATACCAATGGCATCAGGATTGATTACTGAGGCTGAAACAGATACCATACACCCATGCTCATCTACAACCTGTATTGAATAGTTACCATTTGTGAGTCCGGTAAACAACCCGTTAGTGTTTGAAACACCTCCCGGATAAAGTGTGTAGGTATGATTCCCCACTCCTAGTGAAGAATAAACCTGTATAATCCCATCGTGGGCATTGTTGCAGGTGATATTGGTCACCACTACTGAATCAATCTGCAAATCATCCACATAAACCATAGCCGTTGTGGTTGAATCGCAATTTTGTCCGTTGGAGGCAGTTAATATTACCTGAAAATACCCTGATGTGGAATAAGTATGTGATGGATTCTG
>PCUL01000346.1:0-2707 GCA_002771745.1 Bacteroidetes bacterium CG18_big_fil_WC_8_21_14_2_50_41_14 | reverse complement strand
CCATCACCAAAATCCCAGAGCCACGTATCGATTGGAAAACTGGTGTCTGGAGTATAGGTGGTATCAGAATAGCTGTAAGACAAGTCGGTAAAGTGTGTGGGGGAATTAAAACATGCAGTATCAGCTGTGAATTCAGCATGGGTGCCAATTACAATGAGGGTAAGTGATTCAGTTAATGTGCCGCAATAATCTGTACTTGAAAGAGCTAAATTGTAACTTCCCGGGGCATCATAAGAATTGCATGTTTCAAAACTAGTGGTAGTAAATCCATTACCAAAGTTCCATAGGTAGATAGCTCCTTGAACGCAATTTGGACCATATCCCAAAATAGTGCCATTTGTTGGACAAATTTGTTCATCAATACATATTTGTGTATCAGCTAAGTTAATATTTGGTTGAGCAGCTTTATATATAATTATGGATGAAGTTGTGTTTGTTGTCGAAGAACATTGATTGGTTGCAATAACCTGAGCTGTATAGGATGGTGTTGGACAAGAGCTTTGTGCGTATGTATGAGGCATTGTAGTAGCAGTATCTGCCCATGTTTGATCCATGTAGTCCGTAGTTCCATCAGCCCAAGTAAATTCATAAGTTGTTCCAGGTGAATTGTCTGCCATATCGGCCACTAAGAAATTAATGGTAAATGGCGCACATCCTTGTGAACTTCCAGGATTACCAAAACTAATACTAGGATTACTTTCATTAATAACTTGATAGCTTGCATTATTAGTGCATCCGTTATTGCCTGTGGCGGTTACAGTTAAAGTAAAAACACCAAGTGTAGTATATGTATAGGAAGCTGGAAAAGATGATGAAGTTAATCCTAAAGTAGAGTTTCCATCTCCCCATGAGATATCAAAATGATCAACACAAACAGTACTTGGCGTGTTATTATTAACTGTTAAGGTAAAATTAGGGTTTGAGGGGCTAGGCGACTGATCACAATTAGAAAATGGCGTGTAAATATCTTGATCAGAAATGATCGGCAAAGGTCGTGGCGCCACTTCCACCACCTCACTGTGATTTGTAATACATGCATTATTATTGGTTACTACAAGATTTGCATTAAATGTCTCTCCGGGTAAACATGACACATTGGTTGCTGCGGTATATGTGTGGCTTATTGTAGCATAACTTAGATCGCCAGTAATTCCTCCATCACCAAAAGTCCATTGATAGGTTTGTGCTGCTGTAGATCCCGATGCATCGAAACTTACAACAGCAGGTGAACAACCTCCGTCCGGTGAAAAGGTAAAATCAGCAACAATAGATGGGAAAATTGAAATAATTGAGCTGCTAGTGCTACTGCATCCATTGGGATCTGTTACGGTTAATATAACAGTATAGTTGGTATCTGAGGATACTGTACTGTATGTGTGAGTAGGATTTGTAGCAGAAGAGGGCGCGCTAGGGTCTCCGAAATCCCATGAATAAGTGTAATTTGTATTGTTTTGTGTTGTATTATTAAAACTAACCACCCGGCATGAAGTGAAACTGGAAGTAAACCCTGCTATAGGGGTCTGGTATATCGTAATCTGTTGGGTGATACTGTCAACACACCCTGTATTATCAGTTATTTTTAACTTCACAGAATATATTTGGCTAGGTAAAGGATCAGCAAAGTCATGAACCGGATTCTCCTCAGTGGATGTAATCCCATCCCCGAAATCCCAATAAAAATTATCAATAACTGTTCCTTCAGGAGGTATTGATGTATTGGTAAAAGTAACCACTGTACAGTTTATTGTATAGGTAAATGCAGGTGTTGTAGGGCACTGCGCCGATAGGGATAGACTGCCAAATAAACTGATAAAAGAAACAATCCACAGTAGAAACCTACTTGAGGTTCTCTGGTATAAAATTTTCATAAATTCCTGTATTACAACAACAATAGCTAAATAATTAACCATCCATGACAATATCAATTTGCCATTAATTGGTACAACTGTAGAATCAAGGGCAGATTCTGAATTTGAATTAGATTCTTTTTTGCGTCAGGAATTCGCTGACTAGTGCCGGGGAGCTTTTGCTAATATTTTGGGAAAATAGCAAAAAATTATATACATAATTATTTCTAAAGCTAAATTCAACTGTTTATATTTGGAATGAATAAATATAAATGGTTATTATTCTGATAATTAGTATCTTAAAAAAATATCTCTATACGACTCAACTATTTTAGTCAATACGTTATACTTAACAATTCAATATTAAATCCCCCTACTGCCACCAGTTTGTAGCTGATGGCCATATCACACTACGGTACTCCCCAAATCTTGTACAGGATTGGGTCAAAGTTAAGACATTTTGTTTTACTCGGACAGAATCGGAAATAACTTTTTGACCTCCTTCAAAAAGGTCAAAAAAAGTTATTTCTGGTTTTAGTTCGCCATGTAACATCTTTCCTTTGGTGCTTCATATTTTAAAGATTGATGGCCACTTTGATAATTAGATTAATTATTAAAATAAACTAAAAATGTCACATCATTCCTGGCGCGCGTTTAGCCATAGCGTAACTCGTGACAATTACCACTTAATCACCTTTCCATACAACAAGCTGGCGAGGAAACGGCGCAATCTGACCACAATTCAGGTTGCGGAGCGGGCTAATATTTCACGTAATACACTTTATCTGCTGGAAAAAGGAAATGCCAGCACATCCATTGGCGCTCTTTTTAATGTGTTGCGTGTTTTGGGATTACAGGAC
>PCUL01000215.1:18063-26354 GCA_002771745.1 Bacteroidetes bacterium CG18_big_fil_WC_8_21_14_2_50_41_14 | reverse complement strand
AGCGACAACGGCGATGGCAACACCAAGACCCAGGGAACAGTAACGTTAATCAGGTAAGGAGAAAAGACCAAATAGGGGAGTATATAGCGAATTTTAGTGCCTCTATCTTCATAAAAGGATATCTTTATGAATCGGCCCATCAATCGCAACCATCTTTATGAATTGGTATCATTTTAACCCATTTCCTGCATTGATGATGAAGGGATCAGGTAGAGCAAAATAAAACTAAATCCGACCGTACAGGATTATTAAGTTTATTCGGATCATGTTTTTTACCCGGGTTTCTAACTCGTGGATCGAAATGAAAACCTGTTATTTGGGTCTTTGATGCACTTTTGTCATTTCTTGTCCATCGGCGTTGAATGGTTTTTCCTTTTCAAAGTGAAATTTTTTCCGGTTATCAGTAGCATAGGTCCCGCGATGGTTAAAATTCCTCCAATAATTTGATATTCCAACGGGAATCGCCCAAAAACCAGATAAGCGCCTAAAATGACGAAAAGCGGTGTAGTGCTTTGAAGAATTGCCGAGCGTGAAGCATCAAGATACACAAGGGCGCTGTATTGACTGAGGGAAGTGAGGAAAGGCCCGAAAAAAGATCCAATAATGATCATAATCAGTGCTTTTGTTGGAATGGCAAGTCCTTGCCCGTAAATGACAAGCACAATACCGGCAAACATCAATAGAAAAATAGCTCTGTTTATGGACAACATCGTAGGGCTGATTTCATGTATATTTTTCTTTGCGGTGATGGTGCGTATTCCGTAGAAAAGTGTTGAAATTAGCATGAGGCCCGAAGCACCTGTCAGATAGGATTCGAAGGAAGCGCTTTTCTGGAAACTGATGACAAACGCCCCGCTAAATGTCAGAATAACAGCCAAAATCTCTATGCGCTTAAAGCGTTCATCCAATAAGACTACACCCATCAACGTAACGAAAATGTATTCCATATTGCGTAAAAACGATGGAATTGCCGGATTTTCAGAAACTGATATGGCAGCATAAAAAGTCCCGGTGGCAACGATTTCAATAAGCCCAATCAGAACAAGTACTTTGAAAGAACTGCGGGGTATTGGATGAAAATGCCGGTGTTTGGCTGATCGCAGTGCAAAAAGCGAATTCCAAACGATTGCCATGGCAAACCAATACACCCCGAATTGCGCCAGACTTACCTGGTCGAGTGCAGCTTTGCTGAAAATATATACCGTTGAACCGGCAACGGTGGCCAGCAAGGCAAATGCATATCCTTTGAATTGGGGGCTTAGGGACATATTTTAAAACTTACAATGTAAGGCTTTGAAATTTAACTTTTTACACTCATTAAATTTTTATATTACTGCACAATCCAATCGACTAATTTCCAATGAAATCCATATAATTCAGCGGGGTTATTAATGAAGTTTTTGAGGTGGGATAAGCTTTTGTAAATGTTATAGGAAATCGGGATTGCTCCTTTCCGCTCCACTTAAATTCATAGGCATGGATTTCACCATCCCTGTTTTCAACATAATCAATTTCCTGCTGTTGAGTCGTTCTCCAGAAATAACTTAAAGTATCCAACATATTGTTGTTGAGCCATTTTTTTCTTTCACTCACCAGAAAATTTTCCCAAAGTGCCCCTTTATCTACCCTCAGCTGTATTGGGCTAAAATTTGAAACAAATATAGGCAATTACAAGAGTATAATATTGAATGATCATAATAATTTCAGATTATCTTCTGGTAATCAGTTTGAAATTACACAAAAATGGCCTTTATTTTTCCGGAAAGCCAATAAAACCGCGAATTGCGTCAGACGTACCTGGTCGGGTGCAGCTTTGCTGAAAATATATACGGTTGAACCCGCTACTGTGGATAACTTGGAAAATGCATACCCTTTGAACGGGGGGCTGAAGGACTTTGAATATTTTAAACAGGGTAGAAGCTTTTTGGAAGTCAGTTTCTTCAAATCAACCTATTAAAACTTTCTTTAATAGGTTGATTTGAAAAGTAAATCAATCAACCCGAAATCCCTAATCAAGCAGGTTTTTGTAGGTTTGGTCTTGATTGATCACTTCCAGTGCCTTACTGATTTCTTTATCGGCAGGAGCAATTACTTCAAAATAATCGCCCGTTTCGTATAGGTTTCGCGCGATGAGTCCTTTTAACTGGAGCATGACAAATGCTTTATTTGTCGTGATCTCTTCTTCAGAAATTTCAATTTTTTCTTTGTCCCCCTTTTCCACGAAAGTCCGAAAGTCGTCTTCTGAAAGACTAAAGTTCGAATTGAATTGTTTAAAGTCAGGGTAATTCTTTAATAGGGACTTCCTGTTTTGATCGAGGTAGTCGTTTACAAATCCGTTTATCACTCCTTTACGGATGAAATCAGTATAGGTTCGTGAATACCTCACCGAATCGAAGGGTACAAAAATATCAGGCATAACGCCTCCGCCACCATAAACTACGCGCCCATTGGCAGTTTGGTATTTGAGTGAATCGGGGAAATGAATGCTGTCGGCTGACATCAATTCACCGTGTTCAACACGGTGCATGAAATCTTTATAATATTCATCAGTACCATCATCGTATGATTTTTGAATGTTTCGGCCCGACGGAGTATAATATCTGGCAATAGTCAACCTGACCTGCGATCCGTCAGGAAGCAGAAATGGACGTTGAACCAATCCTTTTCCAAAGGTTCGCCTGCCAATGATTACGCCGCGGTCCCAGTCCTGAATGGCGCCGGCCACGATCTCGCTGGCCGAAGCAGAACCCTCGTTTATTAGTACCACTAGCTTTCCCTGTTCAAATTTTCCTGCATTGGTGGCATTTAGGTCCTGTCGTGCACTGTGGATACCTTCAGTATATACAATGGATTTTCCGGTGGGCAAAAACTCATCGGCTATGCTCATGGCCGTCCCCAGGTAACCACCCGAGTTGCCCCTTAGATCAAACACCAGGTTTTTCATGCCTTGCTTTCTAAGCCGGATCACTGCCTCATCAAATTCTTCCTGTGATTGTTTCGCGAAGCGGTTGAGCTTAATTAATCCGGTTTCTTTATCCAGCATAAATGCAGCATCCATGCTGTTGATCGGGATTTCATCACGGATAATTTTATACTCTATTGGTTTGTCAAGTCCCTTTCGGTAAATACCAACGATCACCACCGTTCCTTTCTCACCGCGAAGGTGATCCATCACCCACTCATTATTGATTTTCTCACCAAAAGCATCCTCACCATTAACCGTGATGATTTTATCACCGGCTAAAACCCCGACCTTATCGCTCGGCCCACCCGGAATTGGGGCAATCACCAGGATCGTATCCTTGTAAAGTTGAAACGTGAGCCCCACACCTTCAAAACGGCCTTCAAGTCCTTCGTTGGCTTTTTCCACATCCTTTTTGGTGATATAGGCAGAGTGGGGATCGAGTTCTTTGAGGGTATTCATGATGATGGTCTCTGTTAAATCATTCATGTTCAGCGTGTCAACATAAAAGTTGTTGATCAGGTATATGAGTGTGTTGAGTTTTTTAACCGTTACTTCCGGATCGATATTTTGAACATAGTTCTGAGCATGCAGGTTAGTGATCGCCAAAAAGGCCATAAACACCATTAGAGAAAGATTTTTTTTGTTCATATTTAGCTTTATATGTCGATAAGTTGATTCAGAAAATGAAGCACCCATTAAGAATGACCTGCCCGAATAAGCGCCAAAATTAGCACTTTTGACAGGTGCTTTTTGGTTTGATTTTTTAATCGCTTGTTAATTTTTGTTAACCTGTAGGTCAGGCTTCGATGGCCGTTGTTACAAATAAAGGTCGAAAACAATGCCGATCAGCACTGATGCAATGTTGAATTCAAGGTAAAACAGAAGCAGTAAAAATAAAAAAAGAGGCTGATTTTCAGCCTCTTTGGGGTGGATGATGGGATTTGAACCCACGACACCCAGAATCACAATCTGGTACTCTAACCAACTGAGCTACACCCACCATTTTTGTGGTTGCAAATATACTAACTTTTTTATGCGGCTTCACAGTGAAAAAAAAAACTATCAGGAAAATATTCATATCGCCTATTTTCCGTTCTTTGAAAACAGTTTAACTTTTTTGTACAGCTACATGATCAAACACCTCGCCACACTCTTATTCCTGTTTTCGGTTTATTCAGCTCCGGCTCAGTGGAATGAAAATGCAGGACTTATTCCTTCATTGCTCGACCATGCTAAGATTACTGCCAGTTCAGGAGACAATGTGCAATTGTTGATCGACCAAAATATGGATACATACTGGGAGTCTGAAAATCCTTTACCTACAAATTATTTAAACCAACCACTCCTCAATATCCTGAGAAATCAGGAATTATTTTCGGTAACACCGGCAAATACTTCACTCGCGTTAGCCTTGGATGGCAATACCGATACCAAATCGACCATTATAAGTAAAGAAGTAAAGGTTGAGTTTTCCAATCCTGAGAATGTGAGTTGGCTTCATGTTAAAATTAAGACAAATGATCAGGTAACGATCACCCTGTTTACGAACTCCCAACCGCAGCAATTGATGTTTTTGCCTTCTGAAAACTATCAGTTAAAATCCATTGAGCTAGATCCTAAAGATCCCATTGTGGGGTTAAAGCTCTCATGCGATTCACCTTACGACCTGTTTGAGCTGGGCATGATGGCTGGAAACGCGGTCGAATTTGTAGCGTTCGATCTGGGAGAACCCACGAAGATAGGTTGGGTCAGCACACGACATTACAACGGGGATGGTGTTTTAAGTATTCAGCTTTTGGGATCGGTCGATGGTCAGAAATGGACGGTAATGGCCACTCCCCAACCTCATGCAACGGCATTTATCCCCGTGCTTTTCAGCCCCGAGATTACTGTCCGGTATATTAAACTGGAGTTTGTTCTGGAAGCAAAACCTTACCAAAAGGCGCGCCTGATGGAAATAGCGGCCTACGATAAATATGGGCCATTCGGACCACCGCCAGCGGCCTCACCAGCCAAAACTACGTTTGGGGAAAGCATGGGAATTAACGCTTTTTGGGGTTGGGGTTATAGTGTTTACAGCGATTTGTTGACTGCACAACAGGGGCCGGGTTTATTTAACCAGGTCGCCAATTTGGCAAGAAATTATCACCGCATCGACTGGGATATCGAAAACCCGCAGCAAACTGCTGACTTTAATCATCATCCTAAAAATGGAGAGACCTCCGGACCGCATTGGATGAACTGGGATAGAGAATACATTAAATGGAAGGAAGCAGGATTCATTATCGATGCCTCCATTACCTTCGATAAAACAACCTTTTCTGATAAGGCATGGAAAAATCCCGAAAAGGAGGCCTATGCCTACGGAAATGCATTTGCGAAACACTTCGTGAACCAGGAAAACTTCATCTCAACCATCGAAATCGGGAATGAACCATGGGAATATAGTGCCCAGGTATACCAGGCTGTGCTTAAGGGATTGGGCTCGGGAATTAAAGGGGTATCACCTGCTGTAACCATTCTACCTTGTGCTGTGCAGGCTTTTGACCAGGGTTTGTCCCTGAACAATTATGTATCCAAGTATCTAACATCCGAAACGCGACATGTGATAGACGGGTTGAATACCCATATCTATCCTTATATTTTTGTTGCTGATGGTAAACGACGGGCTATAAATCCTGAAGATCCGCGTTCAGAAGTATGGTCGCTCAATAACCTGAGCAGGTTTCGCGATACCAATATGCCAGAAAAGGTGCTGGCCGTAACTGAATACGGATACGATAGCGAGGGTGGTGGTGAAGATTGCACGCACGATGAATGTGTATCTGAGGAGGAGCAGGCGATGTATGGAACACGTATGACCCTCATGATTTCTCGTTTGGGTGCCAATGTATTTTACTGGTATTTTTTTGCCAATGTGGATTACATCTCGATGCTTCATAACCGCTCAGGGCTAACAGCCTCGTACAGTGGAGGATTTGAGGAAAAATCAGCCTTTTTCGCGTTTAAAAAGTTAAAAGGACAACTTGGAAACCTGTATTTTAATAAGGTGGTTCTTGAAAATGACCTGGCTTATGTATACGCTTTCGCAGACGGGCAGGGTAAAATTAAAAAACTCATTGCCTGGAGGCCTACTTCAGAAAACCACAATAAAGCCATGTGGATTGATATTCCATTTAAAGCATCAAATATCGACACCGAATTTATTGTTGATACCAAAAGCCAGTCGGGGCAGGTTCCTTCTTACAGCTTGCAAACCAATGCTATCCGCATTGCATTGACGGGAAATCCTGTGATTATCACCGTTATTGATTAATTTTCCTTCAATTGTTCAGTCGTTTCCGTATTTTTGTGGTATCATTCATCAAACCAAAATAAAAATGAAAAAGATAGGGATAATCAGTTTAGTTTCCACTCTTTTGATTGGCTTTCAACTGACGGCGCAACAGGAACCTCAACTTATTGAAAAACAAAACATGACATTAACCAGTGATTTGATGACCCCGGAAGTACTGTGGTCGTTTGGGCGTGTTAGCGATCCACAGGCTTCGCCCGATGGTAAAACCATTTTGTTCGGAGTTTCGTACTATTCTATCGAACAAAATAAAGGTAACCGCGAATTGTATACAGTTAATGTGGCTGGTGGTGAACCAAACCGGCTTACGAAGACCCCGAAAAGCGAATTTAACGCCATCTGGCGTCCGGATGGTAAAAAGATTGGTTTTCTTACCAGTGAGAGTGGATCGGTTCAGCTCTGGGAAATGAACCCCGACGGTTCCGACAAAAAACAAATATCCGCCATCGAAGGTGGCATCACAGGGTTTAAATATGCCCCTGATCAGACAAAAGTTTTGTTTACAAAGGAAGTCGTTCTTGAGAACAAGTTCGCGGCCTTGTACAAAGATCTGCCGCTGGCCACAGGACGTTTGATGAACGACCTGATGTACCGCCATTGGGACGAGTGGGTGGATACCTACAGCCACGTGTTTATTGCCGAATATGATGGCCATGCCCTGTCGAATGAAATGGATATCATGGAAGGCCAGCCCTATCAATCGCCACTTAAACCATTTGGGGGTATCGAGCAAATTGCCTGGACTCCCGACAGCAAAGCGGTGGCTTATACCTGCAAAAAACTTTCCGGTAAAAAGGCCAGTTTGTCTACCAATTCAGACATCTATCTTTTTGACCTGGGTTCCAAATTCACCACCAACCTCACCCAGGGCATGATGGGGTTCGATGTCGCTCCTTCCTTCTCTCCTGACGGCAACTACATGGCCTGGGAAAGCATGGAACGTGATGGCTATGAATCAGATAAGAACCGCCTGTTTTTATTGGATTTAAAAACAGGCAAAAAAACGGATGCTACTGAGAAATTCGATCAAAACGTTGGTGACATTACCTGGACACCTGACAGCAAGAACATCTTTTTCATGAGCGATTGGCATGGTTCATTTCAAATATATCAATATAACCTCTCGAAAGCAACCATCGACCAGGTTACAAAAGGAGTGCAGGATTATCATGCCATTACGCAGGCTGGTAAGCTATTGGTCACCACAAAACAAACCATGTCGTTTCCCACAGAATTGTTTACCATCGACCCGAAAACCGGCGCTTCAACACAATTGACTTTCACCAATAAAGATTTAACGGCCCAATTGGCGATGGGAAAAACCGAAGAACGCTGGATGAAAACATTCGATGGGGAAGATATGCAGGTTTTTGTGATTTATCCTCCTCATTTCGATCCTGACAAGAAATATCCGGCGATACTCTATTGTAAAGGTGGTCCTCAGGGACCCCTGAGTCACGATTTCCATTACCGTTGGAATTACCAGATCATGGCCGCCAACGGATATATTATTGTGGCACCGGCTCGTCGGGGTGTTTCGGGTTTTGGTCAGGCCTGGCAGGAACAAATCAGTGGCGACTATCATGGCAAAAGCATGCAGGACTATCTGACCGCCATTGATGAATTGTCAAAAGAACCATTTGTTGATAGCGAACGACTGGGAGCCATAGGAGCCAGTGCCGGCGGTTACGCAGTTTATTACCTGGCGGGCCACCACGATGGACGGTTTAAGGCCTTTATCGCTCACGATGGTATTTTTAATGAAGAAGCCCAATATTTGGAAACTGAAGAAATGTGGTTCGAGAATTGGGACAAAGGCGGCCCCTATTGGGATAAAAAGAATAAAATCGCGCAGGAAGCCTATGCCCATTCTCCCCATAAATTTGTTGACAAATGGGATACGCCCATCTTAATTATTCATGGCGAAAAAGACTATCGGGTGGTATTTACCCAGGGCATGACGGCCTTTAA
>PCUL01000215.1:8278-18038 GCA_002771745.1 Bacteroidetes bacterium CG18_big_fil_WC_8_21_14_2_50_41_14 | reverse complement strand
TTCTTTCAATGGTTAGACAAATGGCTTAAGTGATCAAATTGTATTCTTTAAGCCCTCTATTTTATCAGGAAATTGAGATTGGGCTGTTGCCTGATTCAAACGAATCATCTATCTTTGGTTCCTTCTATTTAAGTATGTTTATTATCCTCAAAAAGTAATCATGAAAATAACAATTGTTGGAACAGGATACGTTGGTTTAGTAACCGGTGCTTGTTTTTCAGAAGTCGGTATCGATGTGTATTGCGTTGATATTGACGAAAAAAAGATCGAAAACCTGAAAAATGGGATTATCCCCATTTATGAACCCGGTTTGGAAGAAATAGTGCAGCGAAATGTAACGAAAGGACGTTTGCATTTTAGTACGAACCTGGCTGAGTGCCTTGATGGGGTGAGTGTTGTGTTTGGAGCTGTGGGCACACCTCCCGATGAAGATGGCAGTGCAGATTTAAAATATGTACTCCAGGTCGCCAGGCAGGTGGGCAAGCACATGAGTGACTACCTGATTATGGTTACAAAAAGTACTGTTCCTGTCGGTACTGCGGAGAAAGTGCGTAAGGCAATGAAAGAGGCACTCGATGCACGTAAGGTGGATATCCCGTTTGATGTGGCCTCCAATCCTGAATTTTTGAAGGAAGGCGCCGCTGTTGATGATTTCCTGAAACCCGATCGCATTGTTATTGGGGTGGATTCAGATAAGGCCCGAAAAGTAATGGATAAGCTTTACAAACCCTTTACCATGAACGGGCATCCGGTTATTTTTATGGACATCGTATCGTCTGAAATGACTAAATACACCGCCAATGCGATGCTCGCGACTAAAATCAGTTTTATTAACGACATTGCAAACCTCTGTGAAATAGTGGGAGCCAATGTGAATATGGTTCGAAAAGGAATTGGCTCTGACCGCAGAATAGGGCAATATTTTATTTACCCCGGAACCGGTTATGGAGGCTCCTGTTTCCCAAAAGATGTAAAGGCACTTATTAAGACTTCTGATGAGAAGGGTTACAGCCTGGAGGTATTGAAAGCAGTTGAAAATGTGAATGAAAGGCAAAAATCAATTTTGTTTAACAAGGCCCTGAATTATTTTGATGGCGATTTAAAAGGAAAGACCTTTGCCATGTGGGGTTTGTCGTTTAAACCACAAACTGACGATATGCGTGAGGCTCCTTCATTGGTGATCATCAATAAACTTCTCGAAGCAGGTGCCAAAGTAAAAGCATACGATCCTGCCTCCATGCACGAAGCCCAACGTATCCTGGGCGGTTCGGTTGAATTTGTAAAAGATCAATACGAGGCCCTCATCGATTCCGATGGATTGTTTCTTGTTACCGAATGGCCCGAGTTTAAATACCCTAATTTCAATGTGATGCGTAAGCTGCTTAAAACAAATGTTATTTTCGATGGCCGCAATATTTATGACCAGGCTGACATGAAGGACAATAAATTTGATTATTTTGGAATTGGCATTAATAACAACTAAGAAATTAAAAAAACCAAAAGCCGTTTTGCCTTTTGGAATGAGGTATAATTTGGACGATAAAACCTAAATAAATGAAACGAATTCTTGTGACCGGTGGTGCCGGATTTGTTGGCTCTCACCTTTGTGAACGCCTGCTTGGCGAAGGCAACGAAGTAATTTGCCTCGACAATTTCTTTACTGGACAAAAACGAAACGTTGTTCATTTGTTGGATAATCCATTTTTTGAACTGGTTCGTCACGATGTGATCAATCCATTTGTGGTAGAGGTGGATGAAATCTACAACCTGGCATGTCCGGCTTCCCCAGTCCATTACCAGTATAACCCCATAAAAACGGTAAAGACTTCCGTTATGGGTGCCATCAACATGCTCGGCCTGGCCAAACGTATTCGGGCCAAGGTGCTACAAGCCTCCACCAGTGAGGTGTATGGTGACCCAAAAGTCCATCCCCAAACGGAGAGTTATTGGGGGCATGTGAACCCCATCGGAACCCGCTCATGCTATGATGAGGGTAAGCGTGTGGCCGAAACCCTGTTCATGAATTATCATCAACAAAATGGCGTAAGGATTAAAATCATCCGGATTTTTAATACCTATGGGCCACACATGCATCCCAACGATGGCCGGGTGGTGTCTAATTTTATTGTGCAGGCCCTCAAAGGAAACAACATTACGGTTTACGGTAAAGGTGATCAAACGCGGAGTTTTCAATACGTGGATGATCTAATCAATGGGATGACAAAAATGATGGCTACCTCAGATGACTTTACCGGACCGGTGAATATCGGAAATCCTGGCGAATTTACCATCCTTGAACTGGCTCAGAAAGTCATAACGTTAATAGGCAGTAAATCAAAAATCGTTTACGAGCCATTGCCTTCTGATGACCCATTGCAACGGCAGCCCGACATCTCCCTGGCCAGAGAAAAATTAAATTGGGAACCTAAAATTCCTTTGGATAAAGGACTGGTTAAAACCATCGAGTACTTTGATCAATTATTAAAAGAGTCATGATAAACGTGCTAGTTACCGGAAGCCATGGCCAGCTTGGAAATGAAATAAAAAAACAGGCTGGTGATTTTCCCGGGTTCCACTTTTTTTATACCGATATCGACAACCTTGACCTGACAGACGAAAACGCGGTAGCCAATTGGTTCAACAACAGCAAACCGGTTGTTTGTCTGAATTGCGCGGCTTACACGGCAGTCGACAAAGCTGAGGATGACCGTGATCTGGCCTTGTTGGTGAATAAAACCGCCGTGGCCAACCTGGCAAAAAATTGTAAACGTCACAATACATTGTTGATCCATATTTCAACTGATTACGTTTTTAACGGTATGAATTACAAGCCCTACGATGAAAACGACGCAACCGCTCCAATTTCATTTTACGGTCTCTCAAAATTGGAAGGAGAAGTGGCCGTTCGGCAGTTTGCCGGCAGGGCAATCATCATACGGACATCATGGCTTTATAGTGTTCATGGTAATAATTTTGTGAAAACAATGATCCGGTTGGGAAAGGAGCGCGAGAGTTTAAACGTGGTGTTCGATCAAATTGGAACTCCCACCTTTGCCGGCGATCTGGCGCAAGTCATGTTGCAGGTGGCAGATCTATATTACGAGCGGGAGGTCATGGATATTTTTCATTATAGCAACGAGGGTGTGATCAGCTGGTACGATTTTGCCAAAGCAATCATGGAAGAAGCGGGTCTGTCATGCGAAATTAAAGCCATCGAATCAAAGGATTTTCCAACCAGGACAAATCGGCCTTTTTACAGTGTGCTAAACAAGGAAAAAATCAAAAACCAACTTCATATTGAGGTTCCCTATTGGCGCGACAGCCTGCGTAAGATGATGAATGAATTAGAATAAAACCTAAAACGATGAATACAACTATTATTGATCCCCAAGCACTCGCCAAGGCCAACAGTTGGCTCGCCGGAAATTATGATGCCGAAACCAAAGCTGCCATCAGGGAAATGATTGAAAACAATCCCCAGGAAGTTGTTGATTCGTTTTATCGCGACCTGGAATTTGGTACAGGTGGTCTTCGTGGTATTATGGGGGTTGGCTCGAACCGCATGAATAAATATACGGTGGGAGCTGCCACACAGGGTTTTGCGAATTATCTTAAAGCTAATTTCCCGGAGCAGCATCCTGTGAAGGTGGCCATCGCGTATGACTCACGCAACAACAGTTCTTATTTGGCTCAAATTACAGCCGATGTGTTTTCGGCCAATGGCATACAAGTTTACCTGTTTAGCGCATTGCGTCCGGTACCTGAGCTTTCATTTGCTACCAGGTTTTATCATTGTCAGGGAGGAATCGTGATTACGGCCAGCCACAATCCAAAGGAGTACAATGGATACAAGGCTTATTGGGATGATGGCGGACAGTTAATAAGCCCTCACGACAAAAATGTGATTGCCGAGGTTGAGAAAATTACCGATATCAGTGAGGTGAAATTTACTGCTGTTCCTAATTTGATTCAGTTAATTGGTGAAGAAACCGATCAGGCCTACCTCAAGCGGGTGAAAGAACTGTCGTTGTCGCCGGAAGCCATCAAAAGACAAAAAGATTTTAAAATTGTATACTCATCTCTTCATGGTACCGGAATAACATTGGTGCCTAAAGCGTTAGCCCTTTTTGGATTCGAACAGGTTTTTATTGTTGAAGAGCAGGCTGTCCCGGATGGCAATTTCCCTACCGTAAAATCGCCAAATCCTGAGGAATCATCTGCCTTGGCCATGGCCATCGAAAAGGCTAAAAGTATCCATGCCGATTTGGTGATGGCCACCGATCCCGATGCCGACCGGGTGGGAATAGCCATTCGTAAAGGAGATGATTTTATTCTTTTAAATGGTAACCAGGCCGCCTCACTGCTGATTTACTATTTACTTACCAAATGGAAAGAAAATGGGTTACTGACCGGAAATGAATATATTGTAAAAACAATTGTGACCTCGGAACTTCTGGCAAAAATCGCCGATAAATTTCATGTAGCGCATTACGATGTGCTCACCGGTTTTAAATATATCGCAGATATCATTAAGCATTTTGAGGGTAAAAAGACCTTCATCGGAGGTGGAGAAGAGAGTTATGGGTACCTGGTGGGCGATTTTGTCCGTGACAAAGATGCTGTTATTTCGTGTGCCATGATTGCCGAAACCGCTGCCTGGGCAGCTGATAATGGAGTTGGGTTATACGACCTGTTGCTTGATATGTATGTTGAATATGGTTTGTATAAAGAAAGCCTGATTTCTGTGGTGAGAAAAGGGAAATCAGGGGCAGAGGAAATTCAATCGATGATGACCCAATTCAGGGCGAACCCGCCAACCATGTTGGGTGGGAGCAAGGTGGTGGTTATCAAAGATTACCAATCCCAAAAAGTGCATCACCTGACCTCAGGAAGCACCGAAGATATTCTGCTTCCTGCTTCCAACGTCCTTCAGTTTTTTACTGAGGATGGCGGAAAAGTGAGCGTAAGGCCCTCTGGCACCGAACCAAAAATCAAGTTTTACTTCGGTGTGGTGGCGCCTCTTTCCGATAAAGAATACTTTGCTCAGGTAGAGGAGGAGTTGGATAGAAAAATTGCCCAGTATATGATAGATCTGGGTGTATGATGAATACTGACGATCAAACCATTTCAGCCCCTATACTCGACATGCTCACCGTGGCCAATGAGTATTGTTATTTTCTGGAAAATGTGGAACAGAAAAAAAAAGAACAAGTCCTGATGTTTATGCAACGAATTCTTCCACTGTTGTATCTGAAAGGATCGCTGCTTCCCTCTATCGAACCTGAATATCCAGAAGCGGATGAAAGGTTTGTTACCCAGGAAAAATGGGAAGTACTCTTCACCGATTTGCGGAAAATATTTGGTGAAGAGGATGAATTCCTGATAATTGACCCACAATACATCAACGATACGGAACCTCTCAAAGCCAGCATGTCGGAAAACCTGGCTGACATTTACCAGGATATGAAGGACTTTATATTGCTTTATCAGCGTAACACGCATGCTGCCAGAGAGAATGCTGTTCACGATTGCGAAAAATTATTCGGATCGCATTGGGGATTTCGCATTGGGAATGTTTTGGGGCGCATCCATTTTATGTTGCACGATGAAACGGAGGAATTTTAAACTTTTTAACAAAAAATACCCATTATTAGGTATCCCGTACCATTCCTTAAAACCTTTGCTTTGTAGCTTAATTAATCGGGTACAGCCATTACATGAATCTTGCTGATCTTAAAAATGGGGATAGGGCCATCATCCTGAAAGTAAAAGGACGTGGTGCTTTCCGAAAACGGATTATGGAAATGGGCTTTATAGCCGGAAAGCAAGTGATAGTCATTAAAAATGCCCCCTTGCGCGATCCGGTTGAATACAACGTGATGGGATACAATATTTCGTTGCGTCGCAGTGAAGCCTCCTTAATTGAAGTCATTAGTGGAGACGAAAACGGCAGCCCGGACAAAGACTTTAACGGCGTGTTCGAACTTGAACAGGCACTCAGGTTGACTCCCTTAGATGCCAAACGCAAGGTGATCAATGTGGCTTTGGTAGGAAATCCCAACTGCGGAAAGACTTCTCTGTTCAATTACGCTTCGCACAGCCATGAAAAAGTAGGAAATTATGGTGGGATAACCGTGGATGCAAAAGAAGCTCGTTTTGAATATGGCGGATATACTTTCAAATTGACTGATTTACCCGGAACTTACTCTATCACAAGCTATACCCCCGAAGAACTCTATGTGCGCGAACACCTGGTGAACGAATTGCCGGATGTCATACTGAATGTAATTGATTCATCAAATATTGAACGTAACCTTTACCTCACCACCCAGCTCATCGATATGGATTTGAAAGTGGTGATCGCGTTGAATATGTGGGATGAATTTGAAAGCAATGGAGATATCTTTAATTATCAGGCACTTGGTCAGATGCTGGGTATACCAATGGTACCAACGGTTGGTACTAAAGGCAAAGGATTTGAGCTTCTGTTTGATAAAATCATTGCGGCCTATAACGACCAGGAGCCGGTAATCAGGCACGTACACATCAACTACGGGTATCAGATTGAACAATCGATCAAGAGATTGCAAAAGCTCATAAACCACGTTGGAAACGAAGAACTGACCAACAAGGTTTCACCCCGGTATCTGGCCATTAAATTGTTGGAACAGGATGATTCTGAGTTGAAGCGGATTGAGACTTGCTTAAACGCCCGGGAGATCAAGGAGGCTACTACCGAAGAAGCTAAGATCATCAGTGATTTACGCAAAGATACCGTTGAAACCGTTATTACGGATGCCAAATACGGTTTTATTGAAGGAGCCTTGAAAGAAACCCTGAAGCCGGCTCCGCTCAAAGATAACATTACACGCAGCCGTTTGATCGATAATATCGTTACCAGTCCGCTGTTGAGTTATCCCATCTTTCTTTTCGCCATTTGGTTGACTTTTCAATCTACTTTCTGGCTGGGCGACTACCCCATGCAGGGTGTCCAGTGGTTGATTTCCCGGACCGGTGATTTGGTTTCCGCTATTTTGCCTGATGGTATGTTGAAAGATTTGCTGATAGATGGTATTTTGGGTGGTGTGGGAGGCGTCATCATCTTTCTTCCCAACATCTTGATTTTGTTCTTTTTTCTTACCCTGATGGAAGCATCGGGTTATATGGCCAGGGTCGCTTTTATCGTCGATAAGCTGATGCACCGCATTGGTTTGCATGGTAAATCGTTTGTCCCCATGTTGATGGGTTTTGGGTGCAATGTGCCGGCCATCATGGCTACACGTACCATCGAGAACAAAAACGATCGGTTGGTAACGATGTTGATTATTCCTTTCATGTCATGTAGCGCCCGTTACCCGGTGTACATCCTGCTGATCAGCGCTTTTTTTTCGGAAATGAGGGGAACCATTCTCTTTGGAATCTACCTCTTTGGTATCATGTTAGCTGGTTTAGTAGCCTGGATCATGAAAAAGACTTTGTTCAAAGTCCAAACCATCCCCTTCGTTATGGAGCTACCGCCTTACCGCGTTCCTGCGCTCAAGTCATTGTTAAAACAGACCTGGTTTAAAGGCGAACAATACCTGCGTAAGATGGGAACCATCATTCTGGTAGCAAGTCTGATAATCTGGGTATTGGGTTATTTTCCCAAGGGATCTGCCATCGAAACCAATTATAAAAACCAAGTTCAGGAGCTCAATATCACCTTTCAGAATAAAACGAACTCGCCTGAGTTTAAAATACAAGCCGACAACCTGGCGATGGAAAATATGAGGTTGAAGCAGGAAAATAGCTTTATTGGGCGCATCGGTAAATGGATTGAACCCGCTATCGTACCATTGGGGTTCGACTGGAAAATGGGCGTTGCGCTGGTAGCAGGATCCGCTGCCAAAGAGGTAGTGGTTAGTACCCTGGGCGTACTGTATCAATCGCCTGATGGTGATTCACAGGGCCTGGTTCAGCGCATGAAAGACCAGAAATATGAATCGGGGGAACACAAGGGATCGCCTGTCTTTACTCCGCTTGTGGCCATCTCTTTTATGTTGTTTATTCTCATCTATTTCCCGTGTATTGCTGTGGTGGCAGCCATTAAGAACGAATCGGGCAATTGGAAGTGGGCACTGTTTTTAACTGTTTATACTACCATACTTGCCTACCTGGTTTCTCTGTTGGTTTTTCAGGCGGGTAGTTATTTGGGATTTTAAATACCGGGAATTTTCAGTTTTTTTTTTTTTTTAAACCTTTCTGTTTCCACCTCCATTGATTGTAAAACTTTTCGTAGTTTTGTTATCGTAGTGATCCTGCGGGATCAGCATTCTGAGAAGTCTGGTAACCATTGATCAATAATGCTGTTTACATGAAAATAATTAACCCTGTACTGTTTAACGATACTTTTCAATACTTTGATAAAGAGATTGTTGTGGAAATAATTGACATATTTATCAATGAATATGCTGAGCGGATGAGTAAAATTCGCGAAGCCATTCAAAGCAAGAATTACGCGGATTTAAAGTTTAACGCGCACAGCATGAAAGGGGTGGTGGCAAATTTTGCAGTTCCTGATTTGCAGGCTCTTGCCCGGGATTTGGAGATCGCCGGCTCGGAACAAAACCTCACCAATGTGGAGGAGAAGTTTCAAATATTTTCTGAACAAAGCCAGTGGTTGGTGGACGATCTTAAGGAGATCAGGTCGCAGTTTTTATAAACCCAGCCCGTTGTCGTCCAGCCGGTTTAATCCCTGTACGGCCAATGGATAATTAGGCAACAATTCAAGCGATTGTCTGTAATATTTTCTGGCACTCTGGTATTCCTCCAGGGCTTCGTGGGTACGTCCCAGATTATAAACGGCCTCCACATAAGTTGAGTCGAGATCAACAGCATGTTGAAATTCCTGCAGAGCTGCCTGAAAGTCTGTTAATTCCACCAAGCAAATGTATCCGGCATAATAAAATGCTCGTTTATTTTTTGGATAAAATTGAGTGACAAGTCGGAAGTACTCAAGCGCCTCTTTAAACTTTCCCTTTTCCTGGTACATCATTCCCAGAAAAAATAATGCCCGTTCATCCTGTGGTCGCAACCTAAGTGCCTGTTTCAAGTATTGAACCGACAGTGTGTCGCCTCGTGCGATGGATATGGCAGCTAATTGCATAAAGCTCATAAAGTTGACCGAATCAAGCCTGGCGGAAATTTGCAAGTTAAGTATGGAATTGGCGGTATCGCCGGCTTGCAGGAGCGAAATCCCTTTTATGTAAAATGATTCAGCATGGTTCCGGTCAATCCTGATGGCCTGGTCAGCTGCGGAATTGGCACCTTCGGGATTGTTCAGTATCAAATATACTTCTGCCAGTTTTAAATAAGATGACACCTCTTCGGGATCGAGCTTGATGGCCTTTTTTAATGAAGTCAGACAATTGTCAGTCTTTCCAAGAACCAGGTATATGTCGGAAAGGATTAGGTAAAATGATGGATTTTCCGGTTGTAGTGTGATGGCTTGGTTTAGATCGCGCAAGGCGGGATCGATGTTTCCATTTTTGAGATAGGCCTTTGCCCTGTCAGCGAACAAATCCGCGTGTGATGAATCTTCCATGATTTGCCTGGTGAGCAGGGCAATGGAGTCCGTCCCGATCTGATCGGATGATTCACTTTCCCTCAATGCAGTATCGCACCCTGAAAACAAAATCAGGGTGAAAAGCCCTGCTGCTAAACAAATTGTGCCACAAAATTTCATAGTAACATGATTTCTCATACCTGATTATTCAAAAGG
>PCUL01000215.1:3719-8194 GCA_002771745.1 Bacteroidetes bacterium CG18_big_fil_WC_8_21_14_2_50_41_14 | reverse complement strand
AAGTTCCATCACCAGATCCGGATTGTCTGCCAGCAGGCTTTTAACTCCATCGCGACCCTGTCCAAGTTTTGTTTCGCCATAACTAAACCACGATCCGCTTTTCTTGATGATGTTTAACTCAACTCCCAGATCGATAATCTCTCCGATCCTGGAAATTCCTTCACCATAAACGATGTCGAACTCGGCTTTTTTAAAGGGTGGAGCCACTTTGTTTTTAACCACTTTCACCCGTACCCGGTTGCCCGAGATGTTTTCACCATCCTTTATCTGGCTTACTTTGCGGATATCCAGGCGAATAGATGCGTAAAATTTCAGCGCATTACCTCCGGTGGTTGTTTCAGGATTGCCAAACATCACTCCGATTTTTTCGCGCAACTGGTTGATGAACACACAAATGGTTCCGGTACGGCTGATATTGGCTGTTAATTTACGCAATGCCTGCGACATCAACCTGGCCTGGAGACCCATTTTTGAATCGCCCATCTCACCTTCTATTTCACTTTTCGGTGTTAAGGCGGCAACCGAGTCGATCACCACCACATCAATGGCGGCACTGCGAATCAGGCTGTCGGCAATTTCGAGTGCCTGTTCACCATGATCAGGTTGCGAAACAAAAAGGTTCGCTGTATCTACGCCAAGTTTCTCGGCGTAAAACCGGTCGAAGGCATGTTCTGCATCAATAAAGGCCGCTATACCACCCGCTTTTTGTGCTTCTGCGATCAGGTGAAGCGCGAGGGTGGTTTTACCCGAAGATTCGGGGCCATAAATTTCAACAACGCGTCCTTTCGGGTAACCACCCACTCCCATGGCATCATCAAGGGCAATACTGCCGCTGGGGATGGAGGATATTTTTTCTATCGCTGAATCTCCCAACCGCATGATGGCTCCTTTGCCATAGCTCTTTTCAATACTGCCTAATGTTGCTTCGAGGGATTTTAGTTTTTCTTGTCTAAGTTTGTCCGCGGTTTCTTTCGCTTTATCTACTGCCATAATCCAAGGGGGTTTAAAGGGTTTTTAATATTTGTTGCGTATGTTCTGCGGTTTTTACTTTGGTGAATATCTGCACGATAACACCAGTCTGATCAATAACAAAAGTGGTGCGAAGAAGTCCTTCGTATTCTTTTCCGTAGAGTTTTTTAGCTCCCCAGGCGCCAAAGGCTTTGATTATTTCTTTCTCAGGATCGGCGATTAACGGGAAAGGCAAATTGTACTTTGTGACAAATTTGCGGTGCGATTCCACGTTGTCGGGACTGATCCCCACGACAGAGTAACCTTTTTCAAGCCACATGTCATAATTGTCGCGTAAATCGCAAGCCTCTGCCGTGCAGCCGGGGGTATCATCTTTGGGGTAAAAGTAAAGTATCAGGTTTTTCCCTTTGAAAGTATCGAGCGTAAGTAGTTTTCCATTCTGATCAAAGCCCTTGAATTCAGGAGCTTTATCTCCTATATTTAGTTGTAGCATCGTGTTTTTGATTTTTAACAAAGATATGGATTTTAGCTGAATTCATTGGTTTGCAAGAGATGAAATTATGCATTTTTTAAGATATCGCTTTGAAAATACCGGCATACGGAAGTCAATCCGCAAATTCCACATTTGGGTTTTCGCGCCTGACAAACATATCTCCCGTGAAGGATTAACCAGTGATGAGCCAATGGAATGATTTCTTCAGGAAAATATTTCACCAGTTGCTTTTCGGTTTCAAAGGGAGTTTTTGAATTGGTGGATAAACCAATGCGTGCCGATACCCTGAAAACATGGGTGTCCACAGCCATGGTGGGTTTATTGTAAACAACGGACGCTATTACATTGGCCGTTTTACGACCCACTCCGGGGAGCTTTTGTAAATCGTCGATGGATTCGGGTACTTCACCACCAAATTCATTTACAAGTTTGTGGGCCATACCACTCAGGTGTTTGGCCTTGTTGTTGGGGTAGGAGCAGCTTTTAATCAATTCAAAAATATTCTCCACGGAGGCTTCCGCGAGAAGCTCAACCGTAGGAAACTGGCGAAAAAATTCCACTGAAATGATGTTTACGCGTTTGTCGGTGCATTGGGCCGAAAGAATCACCGCTACAAGCAATTCGTAGGGAGTACGGTATTCCAGCTCGGTTTCTGCCACGGGCATGTGTTCGGTAAAGTAATGGGTTACAAACTTAAAACGTTCTTTTTTAGTCATGTTATTTTGAGTCTCTGATCATGATGATCAACACTGGAATAGGGGTAAAAGTAATGTTTTTTTTGTAAAATGGGGTATCCGGTCATCTCCCGTAAATAATAATTAGCTTTGTTGGATGAAAGATCCAACAAATACCTGGAAATTAAGGAATAAATCTGATCGACTTGCAGCCGGATAAATCCGGCTGCAATGGATGTCCAATAAACACATTCATTTTAGATTAAGGAAACATTCTCATTTCTTTAATTATTTCCGAAAAAAGGTCTATTTGTATTTGTTTCCCGGAACACAATCATTCGTCATCCATTTTCATGTGGCGAATTCACAATTAACTTTTATCTAAGCGTAGATTTCTATGTAACTTTTTCCTGTAAACAATTTTTAAAAGCTACCCTGGCGATACATTCAATGGTGTTGTTTTCAAAAAAATCGCCCACAAAAATGTCTGTCATAAACCTCGCATTTAGTTCGCTTTCAAGTTCTACAGCGGTAATAGAATCCAAACCAAGGGAAAGAATTGGCTGTTCTGATTTAATTTGATGGGGATCGATGCCCAGCTTTGCACCAAGCCAGTTTTTAATCCAGTTCATAATGGAACCAGGGGTCACGGTAACCGCGTCCACAGCGTCCACTTCCTGTATGTGCTCCTCCCTTTGCCATGAAAAAACGATTCTCAGGTTATCCTCCAGGTATAGTTTCCTGCATTCAATCCGTTGGATTTTTCCACTCGTGGTTTTAGGCAGGCCCATCGGATAGATCACAACAATGGCATAAACCGAAGCATCAAAATGTTCAGCAACTGCACTTTGTATAGCCTGTACAATTTCATCCTGGTTGAAGTTATTGATATAAACCCGTTTTATTTCCTGAACAACCACCAGTTGTTCATTGTTTTTATGCTCTATTGAAAAAACAGCACAACCATTCCCTTGTAGCGCCGGATGACATTTATCAACCACGTTTTCGATATCGTTTGGAATCAAATTCACGCCTCTTACGATAATCAGTTCCTTCAACCTGCCGGTAATAAATAATTGGTTATTGCTAAGAAATCCCAAATCACCGGTTCGCAGGCAGGGTCCTTTATGGTTGTCCTTTGTAAAAGCATTAAAAACCTCATCGGTTTCTTCTGGTTTATTCCAGTACCCTTTGCAAACGGAGTCATTCATTACATAAACCTCTCCAACCATATTCTCTGGCAGCAGAGCCCTTGTATTGGGGTCAACAATAAAAACTTCGGTGTGGTTCCAGGTTCTTCCGCACGAAGAATAGGTGATCATGTTGTGGTAATCAGAAGTTTTTACAACAATCTGATTCACTGATAATTTAATCCGATTAGCATAAAAAAATCCCGGTTCTTCGGTTTGACTTATTCCGCTAACCATCAAGGTGGCTTCAGCAAGACCATAACAGGGAAGAAATACCTCGTTCTTAAAATTCAGGGAGCTGAATTTCTCTGCAAAGCTGCGAAGGGAATTCTCCCTCACAGGTTCCGAACCACAAAACAGCACCTTTAATGAAGACAGGTCCATGGTGTTGACATCGGGTTCTGTGATTTTCTCAACACAGTAATCCAAACCAAAATTGGGGCATCCCACAGTAGTGGCTTTGTATTTTGATATGGCCTGGAACCAAAGAGACGGATTTCGGATAAAATCGGTGGGTTGGATGATGATAGTAACTCCTCCAACAAAAATGGGTTGTAACATACAGCCAATTAAACCCATATCGTGAAATGGCGGCAGCCATGAAACAGATACCAATTTTGACGTATGGTTAAACGAGCGCTTAATAATTCCGGAATTGTGAAACAGGTTTTTTTGCGACACCATGATGCCCTTGGGTCTGCCTACCGAACCGGAAGTATATTGCAAAAAAGCAATGTCATCGGGATGAATTTCAGGTAGCCCGTACAAGGGGTATTCAGTGTTTGAAATTTCGACATTGACAATATTTTTAATGTGTGTCGTGTTTTCTGAAGCCTCAAGTTGGCTTTCGACAAGTTCTCTGGTATCGTTTGAAGTCAGCATGCAAACAGGGTGTGAATCCTGGACAATGGACCAGAACCTGCTGTTGGGTTTATTTCTTTTTGGCAGGATGGTAGGAACAGCAATAATGCCGGACAGGATACATCCCAAAAACGCGGTGATGAATTCAGCGCCTCCCGGGATGGCGATTAAACATCGATCACCCTTTTTATGGTGCTCAAGCAATTGTTTTGACACGCCTATTGAATTATGAATGAGCTTCCTGTAACTTAGGTTAGAAGTCTCTTCACAAGCTTCGTTTAGTTGAAT
>PCUL01000215.1:878-3600 GCA_002771745.1 Bacteroidetes bacterium CG18_big_fil_WC_8_21_14_2_50_41_14 | reverse complement strand
GTGTACAAACAAATATAATGGGAAAGCCTGTTGTTGCTAATAAGAAACTACCTGAACAGGAAAACAACGGGGGTGAACCATCCTAAATGGTAGTCCAAATATAAAATAGTTAAAAGCGTGTTTTAGGTTTCAAGCCATTTGCGAATCTGCGACGACCTGATTTTACTCATGATAATCTTGTCAGGACTGGCCGGGGAGGTTTTAATGCTGTAGCGCGAATTAAAGAACAAACCAATTTCCTTGATGTATTGTAAACCTTCGGCCTCCTACATCTTGACCAGATTTCTGGATCAGTCTATCTTGCGCTCAAAAAAATCATGCACAAGAGCGACAAATATTTTGAATTAATCAGGCAGCAAGAGGCCTCTGGTTTCAGCGTAAAAGAATTTTGTTCCAACGAAGGTATTGCTGTATCTACTTTCTATTATTGGATCAAAAAATTGAGGGGTCAGTCTGACAAGAATGATTTCATTCCATTAATCGTAAACCATCAGCAATCCCAGGTAGCACGGACACATCACAAACCAAGGCACACATCCGATTCCGTGGAACCAGCATCAGGGAGCGACCCTTTGTTTGAGTTGGTTTATCCCAACGGAGTTGCCCTTCGTGTTAGAAAAGATATAGCCTTGGCTGAGCTCAGGGTGCTTGTGCAACTGTTTGGCTAAGGGTCATGTTTCATCTACACCAGTCCCTGCGCTACTACTTGTATCCTGCTCCTGTTGATATGCGCAAGAGTTTTTATACACTGAGCGGAATCGTGACTTCTTCGATGCACCGTAATGTACTAAGCGGTGAGGTGTTCATTTTTGTAAACCGCAACCAAACCATTATGAAAATACTTCATATGGAATACGGAGGCATGGTAATCTATCACAAGAAGCTGGACAGTGGCAGGTTTAAGCTGCCTCAAATAGACGAAAACACCCACTCGTTAACCCTTGATTGGAAAGAGTTGATCATGATGATACAACAGGTCACTCAAAAGCGAAAAAAATTGCAAAAAAAGTGATGAAACCCTTGATTTTATTGAGTTTTTTTGTCGTGTGAATGAAATATTTTTTGTACTTTTATCCCTGAAATCAAAGAGATATTGTACTGCTTTATGTCTGAAAACGACACCTTCATATCATCACTTTTACAAGAGCGTGACGAGTTATACCTGGAACTGGAAAAATACCGACAGGCAGATCAGGGTGCTCTTGAGCAGGCGTTAAATAAAAATCAGCAGTACGAAGCAAAGATTCAGGAGCAGGATAAAAAAATCATGCAACTGATAGATCAGTTGGCTTATTTACGGCGCAAACTCTGGAAACCAAACAGCGAACGATATATTCCCCAAGATCCTAACCAGCGCAAGATTGATTTTGACGGACTGGAGGTGCTTGAAGAAGAGCAGACCCTTATTGAGGAAGCACAACAGGAGATTATCACCTACCAGAAGAGAAAGGTTGTAAAAAAGAGCAAACCTGTTCGATTGCCTTTGCCTGAATATTTGCGCCGGGAAAAGGAAATTATCGAGCCCGAAGGTATTGACGACAATTATATACGCATAGGTGAAGAAATTACCGAAGTATTGGAAATTAAACCTGGCGAGCTTTACGTTCGTCAAATCATTCGTCCAAAGTACGCCTTAAAAAGCAGCCTTCAGTTAGCTAATGAAGAAGGTGAATCCCAACAAGGGCAAAAATCGGTTGTTATTGCAGCACTTCCCCTGATGACTTTGTCGAGAAGCAATGCAGGTTCAAGTTTGCTCGCATGGCTGATCGCTGGAAAGTACCATTACCATATACCTTTTCACAGGATGATCAAAATGTTGGAGCAATCCGGACTTTCGCTTCCCGCTTCTACAGTCAACGGGTGGTTTGCTGGCAGTGTTGATCTGTTAAGGGCTTTGTACTATCGGTTAAGGGACATTGTACTTTCAACAGACTATATTCAGGTCGACGAAAGTACAGTTCCGGTAGTAAGTGACAAAAAGAAGGGAACGGCGAGAGCCTACCTTTGGGTAATCCGGTCGGTGATGGAGAATATGGTTTTCTTCCATTACGACCGTGGGTCACGAGCACAAAAAGTGATTATTCCACTGTTACAAAATTTTAAAGGAGCTATACAAACCGATGGGTATGAAGTTTATAATATTTACGAACGCAAGAAAGGAGTATTGTTGCTTGGATGCTGGGCACATGCTCGCCGTAAATTTACCGAAGCGCTGAAAGAAGATCCTAAGGGTGCTCAATATGCTTTGGAACAAATCGGCCTGATTTACCAGGTAGAGTCAATGGCTGATGATCAGGGATTGGACGCTGAACAACGGGCTGATCTGCGCAAGCGCCTGGCTTATCCTATCCTGACAGCTTTTGAGAAATGGCTTTATGCATATTACCCGAAGACTATCCCCAAAGGCAGGATGTATAGAGCTGTATCATACACCTATAACCTGTTCCACCGATTATCACGCTACCATCTGGATGGGCGTTACAAAATCGACAATAACTTAATTGAAAACACCATTCGTCCGCTGGCCATCGGCAGAAAGAACTACATGTTCTGTGGCAACCATGATGCAGCGGAGAATGCAGCGGTGGTTTATTCCTTGTTGGGAACCTGCAAGGCATGTGGAGTTGATCCGCAGCAATGGCTTCAAGATGTGCTCACCAGACTGCCCTATTACAACAATGATTACAGTAAGGACCTGGCAGAACTGCTCCCACACAACTGG
>PCUL01000215.1:0-858 GCA_002771745.1 Bacteroidetes bacterium CG18_big_fil_WC_8_21_14_2_50_41_14 | reverse complement strand
ATTATTCCAGATTTTTCTAACAATCCGGTAAAAATGTTAGAATATCTTGGAGTGTGTTAAGCTATATGTAGGAGGCCGAAGGTTTACACAGTAACGTACTCCGAAATCGGCAACAAAAACATACCGCCAAAACGTTGTAGCCAATTTTAAAAAATGAAGAAGTTCAGAGGAAAAGCGAGATATTATAGGAACCTCAAGAAAGAAGAAATTCCAGTATGGTTAGACATGCGTAGCCATGAAAAAAATTGGTTTGACTTCTTTCACCAACATATTTTCACAAAAGATATTGGAATTGTATCATGGAAATCAAGAAAACAACATTTAGACTACTTATTCCGTCTTGCAGAAAAATATGAAAAGGAAGTTAAATACTTGAATCGAAATTTCCAGTTGTGGATTAACATAAATGAATTTGACTACGAAGATGACGCAATTTATTTACATACAGAGAATCCAAATAATTCGGAATTTCCCTGGAGAATTAATGATCAGCCTGAAAAAGAAGCGACTAATAGAAACCTTGACCATTACTTGAGACAAAAGGAATCGAAATATATAATTATGAAATTTATTGTAAAAGACCAGAACGAAAAAGAATCAATCAACTATTGTTTGCAACGACCAAATATTGGAATCTCTTTAAAATGAAAAACTGGCTACAACAATGCATATACTTTATGGCGGGTTACGTTATGAAAATGAATCCTTTAGTTCCAAATATAAATCAGCGTGGACAGAAAGATTTGTCTTTTGAAGTCCGCCACAAAGCATATGCTTCCCGTTACCCATAATATTAAAAGACAAAAAAACTCAATGACAAATCTTAGAATTAAAAACATTTTTAGACCAATCCTGATT
>PCUL01000016.1:375-4085 GCA_002771745.1 Bacteroidetes bacterium CG18_big_fil_WC_8_21_14_2_50_41_14 | reverse complement strand
AATCCCAAAACACGCAACACATTAAAAAGAGCGCCAATGGATGTGCTGGCATTTCCTTTTTCCAGCAGATAAAGTGTATTACGTGAAATATTTGCCCGCTCCGCAACCTGAATTGTGGTCAGATTGCGCCGTTTCCTCGCCAGCTTAATGTTCTCTCCAAGCTGTTCCAGCATCTTTTGATGCTTTGGTAAAATAATTTGTTTTTTGCGCTTCATGATCGATATGTACTATATTTTATGCAAACATACGATTTATGTACTAAATATGATACATTTATAAATGTTTTTGCCTTTTCTATGTTTAGGTTTACCAACCTTGATGTTGGCATTGTAATTCAATTAAAGTTCTAAATCATACTTAATAAAATCTTTTTAATAACTAACAACTGGCATAACTGGCACAAGTCCTTCGACTCTTGCCTTGATCCATTAGAAGCGGTTAGAAACAGGTTCAGTTATCAGATTTGCGCTGGTTTTTTTGTTGTTGTTTGGAAAGGTGATTAAGTGGTAATTGTCACGAGTTACGCTATGGCTTATCGCGCGCCAGAGAAGGGGAAATATTAATTATTATATTTGAAAAAATATTGTGTTTCATGCAACCAAATGGCGATTGCTAATCCCTATTAATACTATGTAAAGATTAAAAATCAATTACCAGAATATTTTATTACTTTTATTGGGTCTTCTTTTATGGCAATCGGTATTATGGGCAGAGGGGTTTGCTATACGGGAATAAGTTAGCTTATTTAAATCAATGGTTTTAATTGAAAACACTTTGTTGAAAACATAAAACGACTATAAATGACAGTTCAAAGGAAACAAATTAGAATTCAGGAGTATAAACTAAGCGAATGATTATGAAAAGCAATAGAACTTATTTAATTCTTATTTGCATTCTTATTTTTTTAACTAGTCATGCTCAAAATAACAAGGCTAATACCTGGTATTTTGGTGGGTATGCAGGGTTAAATTTTAATAGTGGAATACCTGTTCCGCTAACAGATGGAGCCATGAATACAGGGGAAGGGTGTGCAACTATTTCTGATACTGATGGCAGTTTATTGTTTTATACAGATGGTATTACTATTTGGAACAATCATCATCTTATAATGGAAAATGGTTTTGGTTTAATGGGGCATAGCTCTGCAACCCAGTCTTCGATTATAGTTCCAAAACCTGGTTCGGACTCATTGTACTATGTCTTTACCGTTCCAGTTTGCAACGATCCAGGCGATTTGTACTATTCTATTGTTGATATAAGTCTCAATAATGGATTGGGAAAAGTAATTGTTAAAAATGTATTTTTATACCAGCCAGTTACTGAAAGAGTTACCGCTGTTGATCATGCTAATGGTACAGATGTCTGGGTAGTTACACACTTGAGAGATTCGGATGCTTTTTGTTCCTTTTTGGTCTCAAGTGCTGGGGTTAGTACGACACCTGTTATTAGTCATATAGGTGCAGTTCATTTATCAACAACAAGTTACATTGGTTATCTAAAAATTTCACCCGAGGCAAATTATATCTCTGTAGCTATTTGGGGAAACTTATATCTGGTTGAGGTATTTGATTTTAGTGATGTTACTGGGCAAGTTACGAATGCAATATCAATTTCTGGATATGGTCGTCCATACGGAATAGAATATTCTCCTGATGAATCAAGGCTTTATTTTGGGGCGAATTTTGATCATCAAATAATTCAAATTGATTTAACTGCAGGTACGCCTAATGAGATTATAAACTCGGCAACTGAAATCTATTCAAATACAGATGAAAAATATGGAGCATTGCAATTAGGCCCTGATCAAAAAATTTACGTAACAATGGAAGATAAGAATTATTTGGGGGTAATTAACTATCCAAATGCGCTTGGAACTGCTTGCGATTATTCTCCTTCAGCTGTACTTTTAGGTGGAGGAACTATTGGAAAGCTTGGGCTACCTACTTTCATACAAAGCTATTTTCTAGCAAATATTACTTATCAAAACGAATGCTTTGGAGACACAACTTTATTTGAATTGTCAATTATTGGCGATGTTCAGTCAGTCACCTGGGATTTTGGTGACCCAGCCTCCGGATCTAATAATTCATCAACTATATTTAACCCAACCCATCTTTTTACATCACCTGGTAGCTTTACGGTCACAGCTTCTATGATTTTAAATGATGGTACATCTGAGGTTTCTACAGTAGAAGCTACCATTTACGATTTCCCACAGGTAAACCTTGGAAATGACACCATTATCTGTGGATCACCGAATATTACGCTTGACGCAGGCCCTGGATTTGTTAGTTTTTTATGGAATACAGGCGATACAACGCAGACTATCATGGCCTCCAATTCTGGAACCTACCATGTAATGGCCAGCACTGATCATTGTTCATCTTTTGACACCATAAGTATCAATTTTCAGTCATCTGCCGTTGCCGATGCAGGATCAGATGAAGGTGCTTGCCAATTTGAATCATTCGATTTTTCAAATTCATCCATACTCCCCTATGCATCGAACTTTGACTCCATCAGGTGGACCGGGGGCTTAGGAATCTTTAGTGATCCTGGAATTCTTTACCCGGTTTACTCACCCGGAACCAATGAAACAGGTGTAGTCCAACTTAGCCTTGTTGTCTATGGAACACCTCCTTGTAGCAATGACACCTCTTCCATGGTACTCACCATTCAGGCTTTACCTTCGCTTGATGCAGGAATAGATGATGTAATTTGTGAAACGGAAAATTTTACTACCTCACCTACGGTCGATGCGTATGCTTCGGTACAATGGACATCACTGGGAGATGGCATTTTTGTCAATCAAAATGACCTTATCTCTGAATACATACCGGGAAATGGAGATGTCCTGACGGGAAATGTAAGTCTTATATTGAGCGTAACACCTGTTGCTCCTTGTACCAGTGTAGTTTCGGACACACTGGTGATTGCTATCGATCGATCGCCAACTTCATTTGCCGGGTTTAACAGCACCTTTTGTCTTGATGGGTCGTTTATTTTAGATAACTCAGATACAACCAATTCAGGAATGCTTCTTTGGACGAACAATGGAGGTGACGGAACTTTTGATAACAGTGCATTACTCCATCCTAGCTATACTCCGGGTGCTAATGAATTGCTGTCCGGGACAATAACACTTTCATTAATTGCTTATCCGCAAGGCGCATGTACTGAAACTGATACTTCTGATATTGTCCTTGAAGTTCAGGCCGTTCCGGTTGCCAATGCAGGTGGAGATGCCACGATATGTGAAGGAGAAACTATTGTGTTGGATGGTAATGTTAGTCAGAACTCATCACTTTTGTGGAGTACCCTATCTGGAGATGGCGTATTCTCAAGCCCAACGACAGAGCTAACTGAATATATTCCGGGGTCTTTAGATATCGCCACAGGTTCAGTAGTTTTGACTTTAACAGCCTATCCCATTTTTCCTTGTGCATCGCCTGCTGTATCCGGTATGACACTCAATATTAATGCAAATCCTTTAGCCAACGCTGGTTCCCCAACCGCAATTATATGCGAAGGAGCAAGCTATACCTTGTCGGGATCGGCTCAAAACTTCACAGCGATACAATGGACCAACAATGGAGGTGACGGCAGCTTTGATAACATAGCCATTCCCAATGCCACCTATACGCCCGGACCCAACGATATAGCCAATGGGGTTGTAACGCTTACATTAAATGTCTTTCCGGAATTTCCTT
>PCUL01000016.1:0-324 GCA_002771745.1 Bacteroidetes bacterium CG18_big_fil_WC_8_21_14_2_50_41_14 | reverse complement strand
CGGCCTCGGGCTACTCCTCCATCATGTGGTTTACCACGGGAGCGGGTCATTTTGATGATCCTACGCTGGTGGCTCCCACCTATTTTCCCGATCCTTCGGAGGGTGTAACACAAAACGACACATTGATCATGACCATGGTAGGCTATGGACTTGCGCCCTGTGGCAACGACACCTCCACCGCCCGGCTGATTGTCATCCCCGGTGCCTATGCCCAGGCCGGCTCCGATGAGAACTCCTGTTTCGGTGATCCCTATGATTTTGCCAATTCTACCGACTCAGCTTTTGCCACCCACTATGCCACCCTGCTGTGGTCCACCAGCGGGA
>PCUL01000354.1:2541-6336 GCA_002771745.1 Bacteroidetes bacterium CG18_big_fil_WC_8_21_14_2_50_41_14 | reverse complement strand
TTGCCATGGTGCTTCCCAATGAAAAACACCAGTACCGCAATGCTTCGACCACCGAGAAGTTTGTGATGATTTGTGGGGTTCCGAAGGAGTTTCAGTAAGATTGGTTTCCGGTAATCATTACCTGATCATTATTTTTTCTCTGGTCTTCAAGCCGTTGGTTTCCAGCTCAATTATGTACAATCCTTTTGGCAGGTTTGAAACATCGATTTTATGACTCTGCTTTCCAAATTGAGCGGATTCGTTGTGTTGATAGACCCTCGTACCAAAAAGACTATAAAGTTTTATTGTTACCGGAGTATTTTCTTTAATCTCATATTCGATTGTTAAATTGGCATCGGCCGGGTTTGGAAAGGCCTTAAATAGTGCTATGCGATCATACTCATTAATATCATTGGGATCGCCAAGCACAATGGATGTTTTTGGATCGCCTACGATAATTTGAACAGAAGGCAAACGCGAAATAGATTGATAGTAACTTTCAGCCAGATTAAAATAAAGGTTTGACTGACGAATTGTATCCAGACCATAGGTGTATTTATTTAATACAATTTCCGGCCAAATAGTACCTGCATGCATAAAATACGGCCCAAAAAATCCAATGCCACCACATGCTCCTTCAGCAATGAGATCTGCAAGGATCAAATCGTTGTAGGGGTTTTGAGCATGTAAAAAAGTAAATGCGCTGGAGGACATCCCAAGAAATGCAATGGATCCTCTTAGCCACTGAAAATTTAATACTTTGTTTGAAGGTTGAAATAGAAAGGAATAGTAAGCCAAAACATTGGAGGCTTCTGTGATAAATGTACCCGATTCGGGATCGTAGATGGAATTCCATCCCTTCGATTGAACGAATTCATTGCCACGTTGTATAACAAAAACAAATGGACTTGTAGCTGATGTATCACTTGCAAAAGCTACATCAAAAACAAATTGTGCTGAACTCATATCTACTTTAATATCAGGACCACTCCTGTCAATTAGAGTCTTTACTTCATCAACAGTATAAGCATCAAGTCGTGTTACCAGGTAGAATGTATTTTCTTCCTGTATAAATTCAGGTACCAGAGTGTCGTAATAAGGGTTGTTAAAAACAGAATTGGAAAGGATGTTTTCTTCATGATTAATAACCATCGTCAGCTCCTGATCGATGGGGGAGCACTCCCAAAAACCTGGAACCGTGTCGCAGTTTCCGGCATCGTAAATATAAGGAACACCTTTTGTTGTTACCAGATAATTTATCGATGATGCGATGTTGTTACTTGTAAGGTAGTTGCTTACCTGATTGATGAGCGATCGCGCTTCGGTGGAATCTACTCTTTCGTCAGTACTACAGTTGATATGGATCATATTTACTTCAGGAATACTACGCTTCTCCTTGAAGTAATTGCCTATTTCGATCGATGCCTGACTGTTGTCGTTTACAATAACGGCTACATCATCGTAAGTTACGGTTTGTGCATTTAGCGAGGTAAGCACCAGAAAAATGATTGTTAGAATAAATGTCTTTTTCATGTTGTTTATTTTATAATGTGATTAAAAACTGTAGTTTATGCCAAAATTGATTTGAATGTTTGATTTTGATGTCTGTAAAGAAGTGCTGTTCTCACCAAGCAGATGGCTGTAAGTGGATTTGAGTTCCAGATTAACACGGTTTAAAACCTGATAACCAAACATCACCCCACCCTGAATGTAAAATTCAGGCGTGAGGCTTTTTGTCGGACTTGTTTCAAACCCAATGATTTTCGTGTAATCGGACCCAAACTGTGGAAAAGTTTGATTTTCAACCAACAGTATTTTTAACATAACGCCAGTGAAAATGGAAGTATAAAAATGTCCACGCTGATACAGGCTAGTCCCTAAATGAATTGGAATTGATAAAACTGCTGTACGAGATTTAATTCCAACCTGGTCTTTTGAACTCAGCGTATCGTAAACGCTGATAATTTCACTGTGAAATTGCCGTTCAAGTACTGTGTCGCCGCTACTGTTTATAACCTCAACAATGTCGTAACCAGGGGCAATCATTTCTCCAAGCAAGGTGTCGTAAAGATAGGCAGACTGGTAGACGGATTTAAAATAAGAGAAATCAAAAGAAGTTTCTACAAAAAGAGAATGCTTGTTATAGCGTAAATTTATTCCTGCAAAAAGCACCGGCTGATTTATCCTTTCTGGTTGTCGGTTGTTTTCAAACATCCAGGTTGAACCCATATTTAGCCCTAAAGAATAGTAAGAGGGACTTGTTGTTTGCACCTGTCTGAATGTTTGAATAGGATCATTTTCCTTTTCAAATACATTTTCATGAGTTGTTGTAGTTTGTACTAACTCTGAGGAGTTGATTAAACTGCCTGTATAAGATCTTGATTTCAGATGGATAATCTTTAATTGAGATCTTGATTCAGTTATTTGCATCCTTGAAATGTTATAACCGATATTTTTTTGATGGTCATTGATTTGGTTTTCAGAGTGGCCTTGTATGTTGGTTTTGGTGGTTAAGTCATCATCATAACTGAACGAGTTTTCTGCTGTTTTATCAGGAATGATTTCTGATGGATTTTCACTACCGGAATTGTCTGCTTCGATTTGTAACACCGATGGTGTTTCTGTTGAAGTAATTATATTATCAGTCTGAATTTCAGGAGGTATTTGGTTTAGACTTATCAATAATATAGCGAGAACCAACAGAGCAGCACCCGAAAAGTACCAGTATTTCCAATTAACATTTACAAGGTTGAATGATTTTAACTCACTTAAAAATAGTTTTTTATCAAGTTTTTTCCACCCTTCCTCAGTGGAAATTTCATTCGTTTCATCGAATGCACTTACAAATAGTTTATCAATAAAGTCGGGTTCTTCTTTCATCTCATGCCAATAATAGTAACGATAGCACCAATTAATCCGGTTAATTCAGAAGTGTAATCCAGTTTCAGGGTTCTGAGTTTTTCCCTGAGATAATTCCTTGCTCTGGAAAGCTGCGATTTTGATGTGTTTTCTGAAATATTGAGTGTCTCGGCAATTTGTTTGTGCGAATAATGTTCGAATGCGTAGAGGTTAAAAATAATTTTGTATCCCTTTGGCATTCCATTTAATATTTGTTTTAAATCCTCTTTGTTATACTGCATCGGTTCATCTGTAAACAATTCTGTTTTCTGATTTTTATCCAATAATTCGTCGCTGTAAAAAACCAGGGGATCCTTCTTTCTTATTTTCATCAATGAGGTATTTAACATGATTTGTTTGATCCAGGCTCTAAGTTTAGTAGGATCTTTTAGTTGACCAAGGTGATTAAAAACACTCATAAACCCTTCCTGCAAAGCCTCTTCTGCTATAAATTGATTGTTGCAATATCTTAAACAAATCTGTTTCATTTCAGGAGCAAATTTTTCAAACAAGCGTTTTTGAGCTTTTCGATTGCTCCTCAAACACGCAGTTATTAATTCTATTTCTGATTGCATACTTCTTATTCAATTACAATGATGCAGCAATGGTGGAAAGGTTGCTTCTTTGTTGGAGGTTTTTATAACTCTTGCTTTTCAAAGTGAGGTTATATTTCAATTGATCGATTCATCTATATGAAAATGAAACGGTTTACATGCAGGGTTGTTGTATTGATTATGTATGAAGGTTAAAAAATGGATGGAATTTACCCAAAGTAGCCAATTGACTTACTGCGATTTTGTCGGCCATTCTTCATTACTTCCTTGATGGATGAGTAACACGTCACCTTTTTGAAGTAAAATTCCCCGGAAATGGTTTGTCTGAATATTTTTGATACCTTTGAGACTGAATCACAGTACT
>PCUL01000354.1:0-2511 GCA_002771745.1 Bacteroidetes bacterium CG18_big_fil_WC_8_21_14_2_50_41_14 | reverse complement strand
AAAAGGAAATGTTAGTAGAAAGACGAAATAACGAAATACTGGTCAGGTTTTCTGCTGGAATTAAAACTTCCCGAATTCAGACAATCCTGGACTATCTGAGATACGAAGAATTAACTTCTAAATCAACTGCATCAGAAGAAGACATTGATGAATTTCTAAAAGAAGTCAAGAAAGGCCGCTGGGACAGAACTAAGGAAGAATTAGGACTCAATGACTAAAATCATTGTTGATACAAACATTGTGTTTAGTGCCCTGCTAAACACCAATAGTAGAATTGGTCAAATTTTAATAAATGGAAAAGGTTACTTTGACTTTTACTCGCCTGAATACGTTAGATTTGAAATATTTCAACATAAAGAGAAAATAAAAACCATTGGGAAACTTTCAGAAGATGAATTTATTGAGACTTATAGCTTAATACTCAGAAATATTACCATTCTTAATCATTCTTTAATCCCACCAGAAATCTACAGAAGCGCCGAACTGCTTTGCAAGGATATTGACATCGATGACACAATTTTTGTTGCAGTTTCTAATTTTGCGAAAGGTATATTATGGACTGGAGATATAAAATTACTTAATGGACTGAAAAACAAAGGATACGAACAAGTAATAAAAACGGAGGAATTGTATCAGGACTTTTTGATCAGGGAAAAGCAAAAATAAAATACAGGCGGCAACAATGCATGATACTTTATGTTAACAAGTTGGAAATTGTTCTTTATAAACAAAATGAAGATGAGTTTATTTCTCTGACGGACATGGTAAAATTCCGTGATTCTGAAAGGACAAATTACATCATTCAATACTGGATGAGAACATGGAGCACAATTGAATTTTTAGGACTTTGGGAACAGCTGAGAAATCCAAATTTTAATAGCATCGAATTCGATTCCTTTAGAAATGAGTCAGGCTCAAATACTTTTTCCATTAAGGAACAGGTGTCGTCTCCACAGGTCTGCTGACATATAAATTATGTCCTGACACATTGTAATCGGTGAGATGTCCTGAACTGTTGTATGTTTTTTCCACATTGGTTTCACTTCCGGTAATGGTATTGAAAACCAGTATGCTGCGATCGATCACCCGGATGTAACCCGGGTCGTCGCGTTGCAGTTGTCTGTTGATTTCATCTTCCCTGGAGCCACTCAACCGCTCCTTAAGTTTGTTCACCTGGTTGCCGACAATTCTTGAAAACAGGCTTTTGCGCCAGGGCATAACTTCTCCGGCATCAGCCAACAACATCGTTTGATGGTCAAAATCAGGGGTACTTAGTTTTTCATAATCGTAAATATCTACCAAAACGGTAGTGACCGGTTTTTGTGGCAGACTGGTCATGGCCAAAGGCTGGTTTTCGATGGCAACCACTCTTCTGACCGGAGGTTTAGCGTTGGCTGCCGGTTTCGATGCAGGAACATTTTCTATAACCGGGGGTTGTTTTTTCTGTGGAACGATTAATTCAGAAGAACTGCTTTTGTTTGGAATCTCCCTGGTGGTGCGATAAGCATACGATTGAAGAATGATCTGGTTGCCTTCCGGTAGGGGTTGATTTCTTAAAAAAAATGAAATCGCAAGAAGCAATGCCAGTCCGGCTGCCACCGATGACACCCGGGTAAGGGGTATCACTTTTCTCTTTTTCAACGAACTTTTTCCGGGAAATAAAATTTTTGTGTCTGGTTCATAACGAAGTTTCTGATGTAGTTCGAATTCCTTGTGCAACATCGGGTTGACTGATAAAAACTGACTCAGGTGTTCGGTTTCTTTGTTGGTCAGGTCCTTTTCCGCGGAAGCGATAAAAAAAGTTTCATAGTTGTTTTCATCAATGCCGGCAACCTTTATGACGGGTGTTTTTTTTAACTCTAGTTTAAAGTTGGCTTCAATGGTAACAGGTTCCAGGGTGGCCAGTTCGAGCCCTTCGAATTCGTCTTTCAGGTCAGGATGCAGGTCGAGGAAGGTCATCAAAGCGGATTCTTCAGCCTTCGAAAGCTGCCCATCGAGGTAGTCGATCACGAAAATCTCGTAATTCTTTAAATCGATAGGTGGTTGCTTTTTCATGACTAAAGTACGGTTTCGGTACTGATTAAATATTGTTTCAAACTCAAACGTGCCCGGTAGATATATACTTTTACCTGCGCTTCATTTAAACCGGTTATCTCTCCAATTTCTTCATAGCTGTAACCTTCGTAATCGCGCAGCAGCACGACGGTGCGTTGGATTTCTGAAAGCCTTGATAAAGCCATGTCCAGCACTTCTTTCAGGTCGCTGTAACCATGTTTTACAGGTTCGCTTTTATGCTCATGACCTTCCATGCGTGTCATCCGGCTGTTTTTGCGAAAGCTGTCGATCATGGTATGGTAGGCCGTGGTGAACAGATATGATTTTCCTTTTTCCACCTGTACCTCATTCCGCCTGATCCACAACTTCATAAATGATTCCTGCACCAGATCACGCGCGGCTTCTGTGTCGCCCGTGTTTTTCAGCAGGAACCGGAAAACTCCGTCGCTGTGTTCA
>PCUL01000081.1:524-17973 GCA_002771745.1 Bacteroidetes bacterium CG18_big_fil_WC_8_21_14_2_50_41_14 | reverse complement strand
TTTTATGACTCTTCCAAGGTGGTGAAAGAGGGTGTTTTAAGCATCTACGATCATGCATCCGTGGCAGCGTTCTCGTTTAGGCTGGATACGGAAGTGGTGGTGATATTGGTAAATACTAAAAATGCGGTGGTTAACTATACAATTCCAAGCGATCTGGGCAATACGAGCTGGACAGAGGCTATTTCTGATGTTTCAATAACACTTTCCGGTGAACTCAACCTGACACCTTATGAATTTTTAATATTGAAGAACAATTAGTTTTTTTTGCGAATTGTGAATGGAGGTTAGGGATGTGAAAAGTTATCGATCGTGTACGGTTTCCTTTCAACGTTTCATGATTAGGAAGGACTTGTCATTAAAGAATTAAAATACTAGTACTCATATTCAACTCGTTAAGGTAAATAATTAATTAATTCCGGGCTTACCAGGCAACAATGGGCGATAATCAAATAAACAACGAAATCAACCAATAAGTGCCACCACCTAGCAGCATAGTGCCGGGTATGGTAAATATCCAGGCTACGATGATATTGCCCGCGATTCCCCAGCGAATGGCAGAAATTCTTTTTGTCAACCCCACGCCCATAATGGCACCTGTTATGGTGTGTGTGGTGCTCACAGGAATTCCTCCCAATGTGCTCGCGATGATCGTGATGGCACCTGCCGTTTCCGCACTAAATCCCTGCACCGGTTTTAGTTTGGTCAATCCGCTCCCAAGTGTTTTTATCACTTTTCTGCCTCCGGCCAGCGTGCCCAGAGAAATGGCAGTATAACAGGTGAAAATCACCCAAGTGGGCACATAGAATTCCGGACCCAGCTGGCCTGTACTGAACAGTAAGATGGCAATGATACCCATGGTTTTTTGTGCATCGTTTGATCCATGAGCCATGCTGAAAACTGCCGAGGAGGCCAGTTGGAGGAATCTAAACGACTTATCTACATTCCTGGGATGTGCTTTTCTAAATATCACCAGAGTAAAAATCATAATAAAGTATCCCAGGATAATTCCAATCAAAGGTGATAACACAATAAAAATCAAAATCTTGGTTATCCCGGAGGTTAAAATGGCGGAAGGTCCACCTATCAACAAGGCCGGACCCATTAAACCGCCAATGAGGGCGTGCGAAACACTGATGGGCATTCCGAGACGGGTGCATACATATACCCAGGCGATGGCACCTAAGAGGCCTCCCAGAATAACATACTCATTGATAATTGAAGGTTCAACAATACCTTTACCAATGGTGGTGGCCACGGTTATTCCGAAGAAAAATACGGCCGCGAAGTTGAAAAAAGCCGCCCATAAAACAGCCATAAAAGGCGATAATACTTTCGTTGAAACTACCGTGGCAATTGAGTTGGCGGCATCGTTCATTCCATTTAAAAAATCGAACAATACCGCGATAATGATGGTGATTACGACGATAGTTAGCATGGCTTGAAATTAGGACTCTTTGAGAATAATGGTCTTAATGATGTCAGAAACACCTTTGATACAGTCCATAATGCCTTCCATATTTTCGAGAATTTCTTTTTGTTTGATCAGTTCAATGGCGTCTTTTTCTTTTTTGAATAGGTTGGAAATGGTGGCGTGATATAAATCATCTGCCTCATCCTCCATCTCATTAATTCTTTTACAAGCCTTTAAGATTTTGTTGGGTTTTTTCAAGGATCTTAACTCAGTAACGACTAGTTTTACCTGCTCTCCGGCTCTTAAAATCAATTGTGCGAAATCCTTATACTCCACAGGAATTTCTTTTGGGCGATACAGTTTGATTCGCTGAGAGACTCCGTTAATCTGTTTTATCACTTCATACAGTTTGGTGGTAAGGAGGTTCATGTCTTCCCTGTCGAAAGGGGGAACAAAGGATTTGTCTATATCCTCAAAAAGCTTTTCCGATAGATCATCCCCTATTTCCCTGAGGGTTCTTAATTGCTTGAATAATTCCTTTTGCAAAGTAGAATCTTCCTGATTAAAAATCATAAGATGTGCAGTTGCAGCCTTGACAATTAACTCTGAAAAATGTTCATACATTGGAAAAAATTTCTTGTCTACAGGAACAAGTTTTTGGAAAAAAGTATTGACACTCATTGAATTATAATTTAATAATTGGCACATTAACTCAAACTGACTCGTGAGTTACTATTCGAATTCAACCATTTTCATTCATAGTCAATTATAAGCAATATTAGATATTCTTTTGGAGATGAGATGAAATTTAATGCATATTATAGAAAATATTTAATTTTGCATTTATTTATTTCACAACTGAAACATAGAAAAATGAAGACCTTCAATATAAAGATTACCGGAACCGGGAGCTACGAACCAAAGAATATTGTTACAAATGAGGATTTTGCTAAAAACAAGTTTTTTGAATTTGGAGGAAAGCCTTTTGATATTCCACACGAAGAGATTGCTGAAAAGTTCATGGCCATCACAGGTATCAGGGAACGCCGATATGTCGATGACGATATGGTGGCTTCTGACATTGGTGCCATTTCAGCTAAACTAGCCATCGAAGATGCAGGCATTGATCCTGAGACACTCGACCAAATTATAGTAGCTCATAATTTTGGGGATGTCCGCAAAGGAACTATACAGACGGATGTATTGCCCAGCCTGGCCGCGAGGATTAAAAACTCGCTTGGAATTGAAAACACTTCGTGCGTAGCCTATGATATACTTTTTGGTTGCCCCGGATGGGTGCAGGGCATTATACAGGCCTATGCTTTTATTCAGGCCGGCATGGCAAAAAAATGCCTGGTGATTGCAGCCGAAACTTTGTCGCGGGTGATTGATATGCACGACCGTGACTCCATGATCTATGCCGATGGCTCAGGAGCCTGCATTGTTGAAGCTGTAGAAGGTGATAAGAAAGAAGGGATTATTGGGATGGAATACGGCTCTTTTACCAGGGATGAAGCTTTTTTTCTGTTTCTGGGGAAAAGTAACATCGATGAATCCGATCCCAAAGTGCGCTATATGAAAATGCATGGCCGCAAGATTTATGAATTTTCGTTGAATCAGGTGCCAAAAGCCATGAAAGCTTGTTTAGATAAATCGGGAACGGACATACATGAAGTGAAAAAGATTTTTATTCACCAGGCAAACGAGAAGATGGATTTTGAGATTATTAAACGGCTCTACCGATTATACAATATACGCGAGGTTCCTGCTGACATCATGCCGATGAGCATCCATCTGTTGGGAAACAGCTCGGTGGCCACCATTCCTACCCTGTTTGATCGTGTTCGTAAGGGAAATTGTGATCCGGTTCATCAATTAAACAAAGGCGATTTAATCCTGCTGGCTTCCGTAGGTGCCGGTATGAATGTGAATGCCATCGCCTATCGCTACTAATTGTTTGCCGATCCTATTTTCTTCTGTGATCATCAGCTGAAATCACTATATTTGGGGTGCATTTTAGGTGACCTTATTTATCCGGTTTTCGGATACGTGGCAACCTGAATGGATGCATGAAAATACATGGTGATCAAAAATTATATTATAGCCCACAGAGGCGAATCGTTTGATGCACCTGAAAACACACTTGCCTCCATTCAACTTGCCTGGCAGAAAGAGGTGAAAACGGTCGAGATTGATGTACGTATGACTATTGATAACCAGATTGTTGTAATCCATGATCCGGATACATTCAGAATCTCTGGTAAGAAATTAGTAGTAAAAAGATCCACCCTGCATGAGTTGAAACAACTGGATTTTGGCTCGCATAAACATCCAAAGTGGGCAGATGAGCACATTCCTACATTAAGAGAAGTGCTTTCAACGGTGCCGCCGGAAGGAAAGTTAATCATCGAAATTAAAAGCAATACTCATATTCTGGACAGGCTAAAGCAAGAGTTGTCGCAATCGGGATTGGAATCGGCACAAATCGAACTCATTGCCTTTGATGTGCAAATCCTGAAAAAAGCAAAACAACTCATGCCTGAATACAAGATGCTTTGGTTGCTCGAGCTGGATTATTCCCGGCCACAGCAATTGTTGTGGACAGAGAAAAAGAAAATCATCAATAAAGTAAAAAGGTTTCATTTGGATGGCGTGGACGTTTGGGCAGGTCAGGCGATGAATTGCGATTTTATATCTGCCTTTAAGGATGCAGGTCTGCTCATCTATGCCTGGACTGTGAACGACCCTGAAAAAGCCGGATGGCTGTTGCAAAACGGAATCGATGGCATTACCACCGATAAAGCCGGCTGGATGACAGAAGAACTGGTTAAAAAGCAACAATTTGAAGTAATACTTTTATTTTGTATTTTTGATGTATGGAAAATGAGAAAATTGACATAGGAAAAATAGCAAATCATTGGATATCAAGATCAGATTCTGATTTTCATATTTCAAACCCTGTTGTTGCCTAAATTAAGAAAAATGGGATTGAAATACTCAACCCCGCATCATAATCGCACCTCAAACTACCTTTGACATAGCGTAGAACTTGGTTCTTTTCAAGCTGAATCCTCAGGGAACCAGCTAAAGAAATGATTCTTCGCCTGTCAATCATGTTTTAATGAATCAAAAATCCGTTACGGGTAGTATTCCATGCCTTTATCCAAACATGTTGTTATTTTCTTGCTTTGGCAATTGTAGTATTTTAAGACTACAATCTGAACCACAACCATCAATCAACAGGATATTGCTTTGATATTCAACGCACAAAGGGTTTGGAGTATAGTTTGTTACCGACTGAGGTTGATTTCCTGGCAGCTACAGCTACAATGCATTATACCACATTCTTGTTAAAACTGCCGCTGGTTCTATTGGCGATTTTGACCAACGTCAGCATTACCGGAACTTCAACCAGAACGCCTACCACCGTTGCAAGGGTAGCACCTGAATTTAACCCAAATAATACAATGGCCACGGCAACAGATAGTTCAAAAAAGTTGCTGGCGCCAATCATGGCAGCCGGAGCCGCAATGTTGTGAGGTAGTTTCCACTTAAATGCCCAGCCATAAGCGATAAAAAATATCAAAAATGTTTGAATGATAAGCGGTATGGCTATAAGCAAAATACTAAATGGATTTTTGAAAATAACATCCCCTTGGAAAGAGAAAATAATGATCAGCGTTAGCAATAAACCTGTAATCGTGGTACTGGTAAATTTTTTCAGGAAAATCTTCTCGAAATAATCAATTCCTTTTCGCATAATTACAGTATGTCTTGTAAACATTGCCAGAACAAGGGGAATCACTACGAAAAGTACTACCGATAGTATAAGTGTATTCCATGGAATTGTGATGCCACTTACATCCAAAAGGAAGGTGACAATTGGAATAAAAGCCACTAAAATGATCAAATCGTTAATCGCTACCTGAACCAAGGTATAGGCCGGATCACCCTTGGTAAGGTGGCTCCACACGAATACCATAGCTGTGCAGGGAGCAGCTCCCAGCAGCACTGCCCCGGCCAAATATTCTTTTGCAAGGTCAGCAGGTATAAACGCTTTAAAAATGACATAAAAAAACAAATACGCAATGCCAAACATGGTAAAAGGTTTAATTAGCCAGTTCACTACAAGCGTAACAGTCAATCCTTTAGGCATTTTCACAGCATTCACTATACTGGTAAAGTCAATTTTTAGCATCATGGGAAAAATCATGATCCAGATAAGGACTGCGATTGGAATGGAAACATTGGCATACTCCAACTTACCTAACGTTTCAGGCACAATGGGTAGTAGCTTGCCCAAAGCAATCCCTAAAATAATGCAAATAGCCACCCATAAGCTCAGGTAGCGGTCGAAAAACGAGATTCCTTGTATTTTACTCATCCTTATAATTATAAAATTCGACAATTAGAAAATTTGAAAATGAATAGCCGGATAATTAAATTTTATAACCCGATACTGTAATGCTGAAAATACCGGTATCACCATTCTTGAAACTGGTAATCTCATCTTTTGACAGATAGTTTTCAAGAACCACAACAGGGATGTCTATTTCTTTTTGTTTATGGACAGTTATGTTTTTAAAGCCCTGTTTTTTAATAATTTCGAGGTATTTGTCCATTTCAATGGCACCTGAAACACAACCTGCGTACATTTCAGCATCTTTACGGAGTATTTCAGGTAAACTGCCTTTAATAACCACATCGGAAACACAAAAATGTCCATCAGGCTTTAAAACCCGAAGCATTTCGGTAAAAGCTTTGTTCTTATCGGGAACAAGGTTCAGAACGCAATTCGAAACAATCACATCGAATGTATTATCGGGCAAAGGCATTTCCTCAATATCGCCCTTCACAAATTCAACATTGGTAAACCCAGGTTTATTGTTGTTTTCAATTGCTATTTCAACCATGGCATCGGTGAAATCAAGGCCGGTTACCTTGCCTGTTTCGCCAACAATGGCACGGGCCACAAAGCAATCGTTACCGGCACCACTACCCAGGTCAAGAACATGGTCGCCTTTTTTTATTGCAGCAAATTGTGTAGGGATACCACAACCTAATCCCAAATCTGCATCAGGATTATGTCCTTCAATATTGTTGTATTCATCTCCAATCATGCTGATTTCCATATCGCCACAACAGCCCGACGAGCTACAACATGATGAGGGAGTCATATTCAAACTTTGATTGGCAATGGCTCCGTATTTTTCTTTTACTACCAGTTTTAAATCTTCTGCGTTCATAATAATTAATCTTTTGAAAATGTGAATATTTGATGATGTACTATTTTTAAAAATATTTATTTTTCTGTTTTACGAGTTAAAGTTGAGGTTGTAGCTGGTCCAGATATAGTTTGTAGAATTCATTCTTAATCTGGTCGCGTACCCTGTGAAATCCACTTAGAATAAATTCATCCGAACCTGTTGCATGTGACGGATCTTCGAAACCAATGTGTAAACGGTGCTTCACCTTTCCCATAAATAAAGGGCATGTTTCATGGGCATGGTCGCACACGGTGATCACATAGTCCCATTCATCCTTTAGGTACTCGTCAACCATTTTTGGAGCATGGTGGCTGATGTCAATTCCAACTTCTTTCATTACTTTAACAGCAGTTTGATTCACTTGTTTCGCGGGTTCTGTACCAGCCGAACAAACAGTGATGTTTTTATCGAAACTCTGTAAAAAGCCGTGGGCCATTTGGCTGCGGCAACTGTTGCCTGTACATAGAATTAATACTTTCATATAAGCGGGTTTAGGTATTTAGCAATTATTTTGATTTGTATGATTATCTAAAGAGCAGTCGATATGAAGCAATTTAATGGACTCAAAGAAACTGTCGAAAATTTGCAGGTAGTTATCAATTTGTGAGCTGCAAAGACAATAATTAACTTTTAACCCGTCAATGGTGCCGTGAATTAAACCCAAATCCCTGAGTTCTTTCAGGTGTTGAGAAACGGTTGTCCTGCTTAATGGGAGAAAATCTGAAATGTCGCCGGAGATACAAGTCTTGGTTTCGGCCAGGTATTTTAGTATGGATAGTCGGGCCGGATGCGAAATGACTTTGGCAAACCGGGCCAGTTCCTGAAGATGATCATCAAATTTTTCTGATTTATTCATGTTGTTCTTATTTCTAATGTTGCAAACATACGACATTGTTTTTAAATAAAAACCAAAAAAGAGGTATTTTTTTTCAAAGTTTCTGATGTATACAATTATTTCGTTTGGTTTTCAACATTTTATGGCTTTATGCTTTTTATTTACCGCTCCCGATCTGCGTTTTTGAAAATCAATCGGATAGGAAACACGTGCTGAAATGGCCATTTTGTTTCCCAGTTGTATACCGTTATAATACCTGTAAGTGGGTATTTCGGCATCGAAGGAGAATTTCAGGTTTTTTTTCGTGTTGATGCTGATATGAGGAATGGTGTAAATAATTGGATACCAGGATGATTTGAGGTTTGACCCCGTAAAGTTTTCGGGGTCGACATTCGAAAATACTTCAACCTTCCAGGTTGAAATAAACCTGGAAGGTTATCACATCTAACCAGGATCAATCTCCACAACCTCCCACCGCTCAAAAAATAAATCGTCAAAATAATGACTCTAAAAATCAAACCAATACAATTAATTCCTAGATTTACCTCACCAAACACCCGATGATCCAATTACAATGAAAAATGAAACCGATTTAACTAATTTTAAACGATTGAAAATGGGTAGGTTATTAATTATAAAGAAGTTAAAAAAAAAAGGTAATAGATAAATAACTGCTAGAGGTGAGTTTATCCACTCGTTGCCGTTCATTGTAATCAGCGATACAAAAAACAGAACCAATAGAATCGTATATTTGTTATTCTAAAAATACGATCAGAAACTATGACGAGTAAATCACAAATAGAAGTTGAAAATAAGCTCATTTCGATTGTAAAACAAGACGAGCAAGATTATATCTGCTTGACTGATATGGTTAGAAATGAAGAAGGTGGCGACCATATTCGTAACTGGATGAGAAACAGAAACACTGTTGAGTTCTTTGGTTTGTGGGAGACTTTAAATAATCCTAATTTTAAACATGTCGAATTCGACACCTTTAGAAAACAAGCAGGATTAAATAGCTTCAATTTGACACCAAAAAAATGGATTGAGACAACAAATGCAATCGGAATAATTTCAAAATCTGGCAGGTACGGAGGAACCTATGCTCATAAAGATTTGGCTTTTGAATTTGGTTCATGGATAAGCCCAATGTTTAAATTATTGCTGATAAAAGAATATCAAAGATTAAAGGAGGTTGAAAGTAATCAATATAATCTTGAGTGGAATGTGAAACGGATTTTAACGAAAACAAATTATCAAATCCATTCCGAAGCTGTTAAAGACTGTATATTGCCAGAAAGAAATTACGATAAAGACAAAGAATGGCTGCTATATGCTGAGGAAGCAGATTTATTGAATGTTGCATTATTTAAGTGCACCGCAAAAGATTGGAGGGATGCGAATACAGTAAAAGCTAAAAAAGGACTTAATATTCGTGACTTTGCAAGTATTAACGAACTCGTTGTACTTTCAAATCTTGAAAGCATAAATTCAATTTTAATTCGTAATCAGTTCGATAAATCAGAACGATTCAGACAACTTAGAGACACCGTTCAAATTCAACTAAAATCGCTTGATAACCAGGATTTTATGAAAGCCTTGAAAAAAGTGTCAGATGATATTTATATTGAAAATAAAAAGAGATTAAAATAAACAACGAAACGGCAACAATGCATAATACTTTATGGCGGGTTACGTTATGAAAATGAGTATTTTAGTTCCAAATATAAATCGTCGTGGGCAGAAAGATTTGTCTTTTAAAGTCCGCCACAAAGCATATGCTTCCCGTTATAGCCTATTTAAAAAAACACAATGAGTAACAAAATAACATCAATAACTAGACGAAATATTTGGGATGGAATTCTAATTACTGGGATTGACCCATTTGGCAGACTTGAAGAACCTGACTTTTTAGGTAGAATATGGGATTTATCAGGCCTTCCTTCGACAGATAATAGATTCAGAGATGCTTACCGTGATATATGGCAGCATAGAATAAACAATTATGACTGGGATGAATCTTGGTTACTTTCAGATTCAAGAATTAACCTTTTAAATTGCGACGACTCGATTTTCTTACAATTTCTATGTGAAACAATCCACCCCGTAATCAGAAATGATTCAACAGAGATTAGTAAATTAATTCAACATTACAACGACAATTTATTTCCAGATGGTTATAAAATAATTGAAAAAGCGAGAATATCGGACAAGCCAATTTTTGCGGGAGTAAAAAGAGAATTTACAGAGGAACATCTAATAAAGAAAAACCAAGAAATTAAAAAAAGACTCTCTGCAGATTATGTGATGCAGCAAATAACACTAATGGAAAGTTCAATTGAGACTTCACCACACATTTCAATAGGGATTTCAAAAGAACTTATTGAAACGTGCTGTAAGACAATTTTTGAAGAAAGAAAGAAGGAATATGATAAGAATTGGGACTTGCCTAGATTAATGAAAGAAACAACTAAATTGTTAAAATTGACCCCAAATGATATACCTAATGAAGTAAAAGCCGCTAGTTCAATAAGACAAATTTTGGGTAGTTTATCTTCAGTTGTACAAGGAATTGGGGAAATTAGAAATGAATACGGTAGTGGACACGGCAAAGACGGAAAATTTGTCGGACTTCAACCAAGACATGCAAAACTTGCAGTTGGTGCAGCATCGACTTTGGCAATATATCTATTAGAAACTCATGAAATAAAGGATTAGAATGAATGAATTAACACCAATAATATGGCTATTTATTTGTGGAATACCAAGTCTGATTTTATGGATTATAATGCTTAGCATTATGGACTCCAAAGGAGAAAATGTTAATTACTTTTTTGTGACTCCGGGACAATACATAAGATTTTGGAAAATAGTCAAGGTTGAAAAACAGACGTCAAAAAGACGAAAATATTTGATTATTTTTTGGACTCAAATTGCTATAATACCAATATATATGATTGGTGGAATACTAATAATCAAAAACATAATTTAGGAATGAAGAAGAAAAAACAGGCTATAACAATGCATAATACTTTATGGCGGGTTACGCTATGAAAATGAGTATTTTAGTTTCAAATACAAATCGTAGTTGACAGAAAGATTTGTCTTTTGAAGTCCGCCACAAAGCATATGCATGCCCGTTAGCAACAAGGCAACAGCCCACCGCACATTTAAACCCATTTGGTTTTTGCCAACGCACAAAGCCAAAAGAAAAAACCAAAAGAGTTTAAATTTTAACCAACGCACAAGAAAAAAAATAAACATGGACTATTTGACCTACAGCGAAAGACTAAACTATTTGCTTGAAATGATTGAGAAAGGGCAACTATTATCATTAAAACAAGCAAGTGAAAAATTTGGTTGCTCAGAAAGCACCATAAAAAGAATGCTACAAACCATCCGTAAACAAGGACATCATATAAAATATTGTAAGATAGCTCAAAAATATTTTGTAGAAATTTGAGGAAGGGTCAAATTTTGACCTCTCCTCAATGTAACTTTGCGTAATCTATTAAAAAAAAAAAAAGTATGATTCAAAAATCAATTTTTATTATAATAACAACTATCTCTTTTCTTTGTCTGTTTCATAATAAATTACCTGCGCAGGTTTGGGCTCCATCTGGAGCTGAGTGGTATTATGAATATAACAACTTTTGGGTTACTGGTTATGTGCAAATTGTTTATACTGGTGACACCTTAATCAATGATAATTTGTCATCAGGCCAAATTCATAATTGTCAAACTTTAACGAAAACATTCTTTTCCTATAATTATGAGAATTATGAATTTGATACAATTTCTTTAGGAAATGAATATACATATTCTAATAATGATACTGTATTTATTTACAGAAGCGGTACTTTCTATGTGTTATTTGATTTCTCTGCGCAAGTTGGTGATTCATGGATTATTCCGTGGACCTACGAAACTATATGTGATTCTACCGGATTACTAAATGTAATTTCGATAGGGGACACAATAATTAACAATGAAGAATTTCGATATATTTATGTTGAGCCAAATGATGCATCTGAATGGATAATACAAGGCCTAATTATTGAGAGGATAGGACCTATTATGCATTACATGTTACCTGAACAAAACTGTATGACAGACTTATTGGAAGGTGGCCCTTTACGCTGTTATAATGATGATTTCTTTCAGTTTAATACTGGTATTGCCTCATATTGTGATTATATTGTAAGAATAAATGAATCATCTCGAAATGAATTAGTTGTATGCCCAAATCCTGCAACAGGATCAATTGAAGTCCATTGCCCAGATCAAGGTACATACGAGTTGATCCTGAAAAGTCTGAATGGGACAAATTCATTGCAATTCCATGGAATCAAAGGAAAGACGTTAATAGATATAAGCACACTTCCTTCGGGATTTTATGCTCTTTCCTTGATTGATTATAAATCAAATACAATTAATACAAAATTACAAATCTTAAAAAAGTAATTATTATGAAAAATGTAATTCTTATTTCTTTGGTAACCATGCTTTTGTCGTTAACATCAAATGCACAAAGTCCCTTATCCTGTCAAATGCAGGAATCTCAAGATGCAAATCGTTATTTTAACGGGAATTGCGGGTCTGGTACAAACGGTGAATGGGAAACATACAGCCATTTGAATACCTACATTCCGGATTTAGATCCCGATGAACCAATGCATAATGCAAAATTAATGAACATCAATATTAATATAAACATTATTCAGAAAGATGACGGAACAGGTAATTTCCCAAACAATCAGGAGACTATTGACAGGCTAAAAACAATGATATCTAATATAAACAGCTTTTATGCAAATTATGGCCCATCTGATCCTATTTCATGGGTCAACGAGCTGCCAAACTTTGATTCAAAAATAAGGTTTACATTAGGTGAACCAGGCAATGAGCGTATCTACTTTTACCAAAATACAGCGGCATGGGATGATATGTATGTATCAACAACCATTGAGCCATTTATTGCTCAAAACTATCCAGAAAGGCTTGAACAATTAAATGTGTATATATTTGGTAATCCCAACAATAATAACTGGATGCATGCCAGTATGCCCAGCTGGTCAAATTTTAATAAGACTTCGTGGGTAGTAATATTTTATTGGAGTAATCCTGGTTCTGATTGGGCTACTGCTGGACTTTTGGCACATGAATTTGGGCATAATCTGGATATGTTACATACATATACGGGCGGTGGAGCATCAGCAATCTGTGATCCACAGAATGATGACTTCCTACAAGATGTTTTTTTAGTTGAACCCCCAAACACAAGCAATTGTCCTCATACTGGTAGTTGGGGGGATGATCCGTATATAGTAAATGGAGATAGAATAACGAATAATTTACTAGGTGGAACTCAAAGTTCAAAGTATATTAGCCCAATGCAAGCAGGTCAGATGCATCGTTCATTGGCCATTACTTCAATAAGAAAATATGTGACATGCGAAAAGTCAGAAATTCCGCTAGTAATTGAAGGAGAACAATTCTGGGATTTTGATATTAAATTATATCGAGATCTTATTATTAATCCAAATTCAGAGTTAACAATTAATTGTCATGTTGTTCTGCATCCAGATGCCAATATAGTTGTTAAACCAGGTGGCAAACTAATAATTGACGGCGGCATAATTGGCACCGACATTTACGAGACGCAACCCTGGCAAGGCATCCAGGTGTGGGGCGACAAAACCGCGCACCAATTTCCTGATGCCAACGGAAATTACCAACAGGGTTATCTGGAATTAAAGAATGGAGCCACCATTGAAAATGCCATCGTAGCAGTTGATCTCTGGAAACCTGATGATTATTCTGCAACCGGTGGTATTGTTCATGCTGATGGCGCGATATTCAGGAACAACGCCAAATCAGTCCATGCCTTGCATTACAAAAACTTCAACCCTTATGACCCAACTCAGGAATTTGATTATAACAGTCATTTCAAAAACTGTATCTTTGAAATTACCAACGATTATTCTGGCGATGAAATATTCTACAAACATGTTGATTTGGCATACGTTAAAGGGGTCAACTTCCAGTCATGTGATTTTAGCCTTGCTGAGAATGTAACAGGCGTATCTCCCTGGAACCATGCCATTGCAGGTTATGATGCTAAATTTGGGGTTAAAGCATTTTGTAACTCACTACAATACCCTTGTCCTGAAGAAAGTTACGACAGGTGTACTTTTACAGGGTTTTGGAGCGCAATTAGTGCTGTGAATGATGGTGGTATCCCATTGACTTTTAGTGTTAACAGGGCCGATTTTATTAACAATGCTTACGGTGTAAGAACAACTGACATGAACAATGCAAGTGTACTGTTCTCAGACTTCGAGGTAGGCAATTACAATGGTTGTGGAACAGGAATTTACACGGATCAGGTCACGGGTTTTGCTTTTGAAGAAAATGAGTTCAACAAATATGCCGGGGGGCCGGTTTCAAACTATTTTGGTATTGCAATCAATAATTCTGCGGCTGTAAACGAGGTGTATAAAAATAGCTTTAATGGGTTAAGCTATGCAAACTTTTCAGATGGGATTAACTGGAATTTGACCTATATTAATGAGGGCCTTGCATATTATTGCAATAATAACAGCAATAATTTTGCTGATTTTTTTGTGGCAGATTATGATATTCACCATCATTCAGGTATTCAATCTAATCAAGGAGACGAAAACTATGTAGCAGCAAATACCTTTACCACAAGTGGTGCCACATGGCACTTTTATAACGGGGGCGAATACCAGGTTAATTATTACACCGACCCAAACAATACCATTGCAACACCGGAGTATATTTGGAATGTTAAACTCATGTTTACTGAAGCAGAAAACACATGCCCTTCCCATTATGGAGGTGGTTCATCACTTAATCTGGTACTTACCTCACAGCAAAAAATAAGTGCGGAGCAGGTGTATCTCGATAATCTCACCGACTACAATAGCACGAAAGCACTATACGACAGTTATATTGACGGTGGCAACACCGCTGAGGTAAAGCTGGACATTCAGACTTCGCAACCTGGCGACATGTGGGCATTACGTGCCCAATTGCTTGGAGATTCCCCACATCTATCGTTAGAAGTCCTGAAGGCAGCAGCCGATAAAACCGATGTGCTCACTGAGTCTGCCTTGTTCGATATATTGGCAGCTAACCCTGATGAACTTAAACGGGACACTTTAATAAGCTATCTCGAAAACAAGGAAGAACCACTTCCGGACTATATGATTGACCTGTTAAAGCAACTTGCCGGTGGAACCACCTATAAAACTGCTTTGCAACAGCAAATGGCAGGGTATAAGCATACGTATTCCCGTGCGGCACACGACATTATTCGAGGTATTTTAAACGATACAGTTACGGATAACAACGAGTTAAGAAACTGGTTGGACAATCTGGGTGGGATCACTTCCGACAGGCAAATCATTTCATCTTATGTTAGTGAAGGTAATTTTAATGATGCATTTACTTTAGCAAACATGCTACCCTCATTGTACGATCTAAAAGGAAATGATTCAATCGAACACCTGTATTACATTGATATGTTATCAATGCATCAAACATTGTATCAACAGGGAAGAAACACTTTTCAACTCGACAGTGCCGAGAAAGCCGATATTTCTTATATTGCCAATAACAGCAAAGGAATTGCAGGTGCCCAGGCAAAAAGTATCCTTGAAGCCGTTTATAATGAATATTGTGCCGTTTGTCCCGATGTTGAAGGTTCGGCAGGTTATAAAAGTGCAACAACGATAAACCCTGATGTTCTGGGTAAAATCTATGGTTTGGATGTTCAGGTCAAACCAAACCCGGCTAACCAATGGGCCGAATTTTATTACACCTTGCCTGATAAGGTAACTACAGGATCAATTACTATAAGGAATACTTCAGGCAGCATTATTGAAGTAATTGAAGTGAGCGGAAAACAAGGCCAAAAGCTTTGGGATACGCGTAATATTGCTTCTGGCACTTATCTTTATACAATTAATTCTGCCGGTTATAGTAAAACAGGTAAGGTAGTTGTAAGCAAATAAAATTTTATCTTAAATTCGCTTTCTACCTGAAAACAGTAAGGTAGAAAGCGAATTAAAATAGCTGGTAATGGCACTTCGATTCTCGGAATTCTTGTTTTTGTTGATGTTTTCCCAATCTTTGTTTGGACAGTTGCAAATTAACTGGCAGCAATGTTTTTGCAGCATGGATCATGACTATGCCTATGATGTTGCCCACACTGAGGGAGGGTATTTGGTTGTTGGTATGCAGGAAGGTGGTGATGGACAAGTGACTTGTACCGAGGATCCAGGAATATGGCTGTTGAAAATTAACAATACAGGTAATCTTATTTGGGAAAAATGTTATGACCATGCTGCTGCTTACCGAATGACCCAGGCTTTTGGTAATTCAAATTATTATCTCATGGGAGCCACAATTTCTGAACCTTACCCTGATGTGCCAAATCTATGGATATCTAAAATGGATAGTACAGGCAGTTTTATTTGGGAAAGAACACTTGGAAATAACACAGGTATAAGTGATTACAATTTTTATAGCACATCAACCAATGATGGTGGAGTTGCAGCTTCCGTTGATATTTTCTCTCAAGGTGGTGATATAACAAACTGGTATGGGAATTATGATGGCTGGATTATTAAACTCGACAGTCTTGGTAATACGGAATGGGATTTTACAATTGGCTCGGCAGATGTTGAGTGGATTAATGGTATTTCACAGACTAAAGACAATGGATATATAGCTGCAGCGGCAGGTAACCCTGATGGGACAACAGGGAATATATCTTGTACCTCATTTACGCCAGGTTATTCTGATGCCATTATCTACAAATTAGATTCTTTGGGCAATCCTGAATGGCACAGGTGTTATGGGGGGAGTTACAATGATGTTGCAATAAGTATTTTAAGCCTTGATGATGGATATTTAATAGCTGGGGGTGGCGAATCAGCCGATGGTGATTTAACAGGTTCAGGATGGCATGGAGGGCATGATGTATGGCTTATTCTCACTGATTTGTCCGGTGATATTATCTGGCAAAAATGTTACGGGGGCTCTAATGATGATGACCCTGTAAGGATTTTCCAAACATCCGATGGTGGTTTTATGGTATTTGGTAATACTAAGTCTTTAGATGGTGATGTAGTCGGTAACCCATCGTTGGGTTCAGAACCTTCAATTTGGGTATTTAAAATAGATAGTTCAGGTCAACTGCAATGGCAACAATGTATTGGAGGAACTAGAACAGAACGCGTTTATGGTGTCATACAAAACGGTGATTATGATTACACGCTTGCGGGCGAAATGTTTTATAGCCCTTCGGGTGATGTAAACTGCTCAAATTTTATTTATGGTTCACACAATAACTATTGGGTATTTGGTATTTCGGATACAATAGTTAGCGTAAATGAACCTTTGCAAAACAATGACAAGATAAAAATCTATCCCAATCCAGCAAATTCAGTTTTAAACATTGACTTCCCCAACGATTACAATGCACAAAATGCCAGTATTGAACTATTAGACATTAATGGAAAAACCATGTTGAAATCTGAAACCGTTACCAGTTCAACACAACTTAAAATCAAACATTTAAACAGGGGGTTTTATATTGTTAAGGTACAAAATGACAATACTCTAATTACAAGAAGGATTATCATTCAATAACAGCGTATTATTGACCTTTGCTTCGCAGTCAAGCACATTGCCAAGTCGCACGAAATGCCTACCGCACAAGCCAAAACTTGTCAATAAGCTTGCCAGCCCTGCCGCACAGACAGAAAAGAATGCCCAGTTGCTAACAATGCATTATACTTTATGGCGGGTTACGTTATGAACCTGCCTGCCGGCAGGCAGGAATGAGTACTTTAGTTTCAAATATAAATCGGTGTGGTAAAAAAGATTTTTCTTTTGAAGTCC
>PCUL01000081.1:0-461 GCA_002771745.1 Bacteroidetes bacterium CG18_big_fil_WC_8_21_14_2_50_41_14 | reverse complement strand
CGGCAATAAAATGGTTGAATGCTGTAAGCAAGATGATAGTAGGTCTATCAGGGTCGTTGTATAGGCGATGGCTCTAAACCACCTAGAGGTGCTGCGGTAAAGAGTCGCGGTACTGAGCGTTTAGGAGAATCCAGTCCAAGAGGCTGGCAGGTGTGAATAAAGGAGATGAATCCCGAAGTTTCGGGATGAACCCTTGATGAGGAGTCGAGAAGTGGGAACAACCAGTCAAAAGCTACGGAGTATGCTACGGAGTGAAAAGTGGGAAAAAGAACCAATTGCAGCAGCCACCTATTTACTTGCTGCAAGGCTGGCGTCATTCAGATGGCATGAACTTTATTCAGGCTTGCTTACGGAACTTGGGAACCTGCATTCAAATGCTAAGGGAAATGCTCAATGGAATCAATCCAGAGGCAAAATACCGATGTTGTATGCAGGGGCAGACTAACCCGTAGTAGTGATGA
>PCUL01000207.1:4037-4837 GCA_002771745.1 Bacteroidetes bacterium CG18_big_fil_WC_8_21_14_2_50_41_14 | reverse complement strand
ATGGTTCCACCGCCTTTTTCCAATTAAAATATTGCTGATCGGCCTCCCCTACCACGGAAACGTACCCACTGATCAAGTTCCCGGAGAATTGAAAAAAAACGGCTTTTTCATGAGCGATCAGCATTGATGCATGTTGTAACAAAAAAACATTTACACCCAGAATATCATTCTCGCCACCACCCATTCCTGCCCGGGTATTGGAAGTAAAAGCAAAAACGAAAGGTGTTCTGCTTCCGGGCAATGGTGCTGTTGTAAAAGAATAAGCCTCAACAAAATCCCCAAAATAAATCTCATATTGGTATTCGGTTTCAGGAAGTAATCCATCTACTTTAATTTCGTGGGTTTTATCACCCTGCATGTTTGCCGACATACCAACTGTCCGAAATTCACGCCCATCAACAACTACCCATGAATTACAACGCTGGTTAGTAGTATAGGAGATGAGAACGCTGTGGTGATCCACCAGATTTATAAAGGGCCCTTCGATGAGAGTGAGTGCCGGCATTATTTGTTCGTTTATTTTAACACGAATGGTTCCTTCGTACAACAACCGTCCATATTGATCGGCGATTCGGTAGGCAAGTTTTATGTTTTGAGCCGTAACCGTTGTGGCTGTGCCAAAAAATGATGATAAATCAAGATTGGCTGTGCCAGCAATAATTCGGGTGCTTTTAGAAAACGAAGGAAACGAAAACTTCACCCGCTCATCGGGAAATAAACCAAAATAAATGTTTCCATAAAAGTCCTTGTTTTTAAAATCGAAGGACAAACCATTTTGCGTTCCTTTTGGTTCAACCATG
>PCUL01000207.1:0-3990 GCA_002771745.1 Bacteroidetes bacterium CG18_big_fil_WC_8_21_14_2_50_41_14 | reverse complement strand
CAAAGAAATAAACATGCTGAGGGAAATAATTTTATACATGGATACTTGGGTTTAAAGACAATCAAATATACATAAATAGTGCAATCCATGAGCAGGGCAGCAATTTTACATCGACATTACTGTATATTATCCGATTGTGTTATGTTTGTACCCGCAAATACATTTCTTTATAATTCGACTTTTTTTAAAGAAATGATCATCAAAATAAAATGATTAACATGCTAAATCCGATTAAAAAGACCTCCGCTCTGGTAATTGTATTTGCCTGTTTAAAAAAAACGGTACATTTGCCAAAATTTTCCAAATGTTATTCTATTACCCTAGAAATTAATCATTCATGAAGAATTCATTTTTAACCAAGTTCAGATCACTCATCTGGATAGCGTTGCTGACTTTTCTGGTTACCTCTTGCATCCCGCAAAAGAAGATGCTTTACCTCCAAGTTCAGGATGAAACAGACACCCTGTCATCCTTTAACAATGAACGTAAAATAGACTACCGCGTTCAACCAGGCGACAACCTGTATATCAGGGTGGTTACACTGGACGAACAAACAACATTGTTGTTAAACCCTTTATCCGGTGGTAGTTCCAATTATATTGGTCAATCAGATGCTTCTATTTACCTGACCAGTTATACTGTTAGCGAGGAAGGCAATCTGGATTTTCCAATGACCGGTGAAGTTTTAGTAAAAAACATGAGCATTGATGAAGTAAAAACGACCATCCAGGAAAAACTCAAGGTTTATCTGAAGGAATTTGTGGTGATTGTTAAACTGGTAAACTACAATATTACCTTGCTTGGCGAGGTGAGCAGGCCCGGACAGTACAAAGTATATCAGGACAATATCAACTTGTTTGAAGCAGTCTCCATGTCGGGCGACCTGACCGATTATGCCAACCGCAATAAAATAGCCATTATCCGGCAAAACAAAACCGGATCAGAAGTGGTGTATGTGGATTTGACCAAACGCGACATCTTGCTTTCTGATCATTATTACCTAAAACCCAACGACATCGTTTATGTTCAGCCTGTTAAAGGTAAACAGTTTACTTTTGCCGAATTCCCATACGCAATTCTATTTGGGTTTATTTCATCAACCATCCTGATCATTAATTTTGTTAAGTAACCATCAATTAAAAAAAAATGGCAGTAGAAAATTTTGACGGTATTCAGCAGCAAGAAGAAACCATTGATTTAAGGGTCCTGTTTTATAAATTCGTCAGGTATTGGTATCTGTTTGCCCTCACCGTTTTTGTGGCTTTCGTGGTGGCTTTCTTGTTCAACAAGTACACGAACCCCGTTTATGAAGTCAGCACTTCCGTCCTGGTTAAAGATGATAAATCCAAACTCGATCCTTCAGCGATGCTTGGAATTGGACTAAGCAATACCCAACAAAACGTTGAAAACGAAATCGGGATTCTCGCCTCGTTCTCACTTACCTACAGATCGATTCAAAATCTAGGTTTTGAAGTGACCTATTTTATTGATGAAGGGCTGGTTAGCAAAGAACTGTATCAGAATGCCCCGTTTGAGGTAGTGTTCGACACCTCTGTGGCCCAAGCCGTTGGATTGAAATATGACCTGAAATTTATCAACAAGAATACCTTCAGGATTGATGCCGAGGCCGAACTGATTAAAAAATACGTGTTTGCCACCAATAAATACGATGAAGGGGTCATTGAACGGGTAAACTGGTCGGGAGAATTTGCTTTCGGAGAACTCATTGAAACCCCCTTTGCGAAATTCACGGTGATACTAACCAATTCGTTCGATCCGGAATTAAACCTGAAGGAGAACTTTAACTTCATCTTCAATGATTATTACAGTTTGACAGAGCAATTCAGGGGATTTGATATTGAACCCATCAACAGGGAAGCCTCTATCCTGAATATTAAAATGAAAAAAGACAATATTCATAAAGCGGTGGACTTTCTAAATATGCTCACTCATATTTATCTTACCAGAAGCCTGGAGCAGAAAAATCAAATTGCTGACAACACCATCCGTTTTATTGATAACCAACTCAACATTATTTCCGACTCGTTAAATAGCGCCGAGATTAATCTTCAGGAATTTCAGTCGAAAAACGAGGTGATGGACATGAGCTTTCAGGCCCAACAGGTTTTTCAGTACATCGAAGACTTGCAAAAACAACAAGCCGAGTTAGAAGTAAAATCAAGGTATTACAATAATCTAAAGAACTACATTGTTAAAAATTCGGATAATATTGATGAGTTGGTGGCCCCCTCTGCCATGGGAATAGAGGATCCTGTTTTGAATACCCTTGTTGGTGAATTGATTGCCTTGTACAATAAAAAAACCGAGAACTTACTCTATTTAACCGAGAAAAGTTCAACTATTTTAAGTATGAACACCCAGATCAGAAGTACGCAAAACGCAATTCTGGGAAACATCAACAACATCATCCAAAATTCAAATCAGGCGCTGGCGGAAATTGATAAGCGAATCAATGAAGTCACTAATCGGGCAAGCTATTTACCCATTACCCAACGTAAGTTGATTGGCTTTCAGCGCGAGTTTAAACTGGCCGACAATATTTATACTTATTTGTTGGAAAAGCGTTCTGAAGCACAAATCACAAAAGCGTCCAACCTGCCTGATAATGAAGTAATCGACGTGGCAAGAGAGGAACTCGGTGAACAGGTATTTCCTAAAAAATCGCTCAATTACATGATTGCCCTCATTTTGGGACTCGTATTTCCGGTGGTATATGTGCTTGGAAAGGACTATTTTAACGATGCCATTATTGAGAAAAAAGATGTTGAAAACGCAACCAAATTTCCCATTATCGGGCAACTTCTCCACTCCAGCAAAGAAACTCAACTCGTGGTATTGGAATCGCCTAAATCGAGTGTGAGCGAGGCTTTCCGAAGCATGAGAACCAATATTCAGTATATAGCTAAAGGAAAGGACCAGCTTTGTATCATGGTTACCGCTGATATGGTAAGTGCCGGAAAAACCTTTGTTTCTATCAATACGGCCAGTATTTACGCCCAATACGGTAAAAAAACAGTACTCCTTGGTTTCGACCTCCGTAAACCAAAAATCTATCAGGACTTCGGTCTGTCGAACAGCAAGGGGCTAACCACTTACCTGATTAACAAAGCCACCATTGATGATATTATTCAACCTTCAGGGGTTAACGATTACCTGGATATGATCATGGCCGGGCCTGTGCCACCTAACCCGGCTGAGTTGATTGCCGGTGAAAGATGTACCCAACTGTTTAAAGAACTCAGAGAACGATACGACTACATCATTATCGACACCCCTCCTGTTGGTCTGGTAACAGATGCTTTCCTTTTGATGGAACATACCGATGTAAATATTTTCCTTGTCCGTCAGGGGGTTACACATAAAAAAGTGTTTTCTTCCATTATTGGCGACATTGAGGCCCGTGGCATGAAAATGAATATCGTAATCAACGATATCAAACTCTCTGGTGGAGGTTATGGATACGGTTATGGATACGGTTATGGCTATGGATACGGCTATGGATACGGCTATGGCTATGGATACGGTTATGGATATGGGTACTATACCGATGATAAACCGGATAAAAAGAAGTCGTTTGCCAAACGATTATTTAATAAACTATAGAAGAAACTGGTTTGAGCCTGGTTTAACACAATAAGGCTCAACAATTAATCTTCCGGGTGCATTTTTAATCTTTTTCAGCTAAGACCATGGAACAACTTCAAAAGAATTTTGCATTAATTGGAGCCGCCGGCTACATTGCCCCCAGGCACATGAAAGCTATTAAAGAAACCGGTAACAAGTTGGTTGTGGCGCTTGATCCCAAGGATAGTGTAGGAATTATCGACAGTTTTTTTCCGGATGCCGATTTTTTTATCGAGCCCGAGCGAATGGACCGTCACTTGGATAAGCTGCGCCGGTCTGTAACCGGTAAAGTCGACTATGTGAGTATTTGTTCCCCCAATTTTCTGCATGATGCACATATCCGCA
>PCUL01000066.1:22025-83740 GCA_002771745.1 Bacteroidetes bacterium CG18_big_fil_WC_8_21_14_2_50_41_14 | reverse complement strand
TATTTAACACCTTCATCGTAAATGAATAAAACTCCTTAGAATCAATCCATTGCAGCTTGGCTTTAGCCAGCTGCGACAAAACTCTTTAAAACAGTGAACTAAGATCTTCCTTCTTCACTAAGTAACTTTGTGTAGTGCTTTACAGACCGCAGAATTAGAGCAAGCAACATGGCAGCAAGTAGAACGATATGGCCTGTTGTTTCCAGCTCAACAGTTCCCGCTTTAAAAAACAACCTTAAGTCAGCGATGAACACAAAGCCCAGTACCGTGGCCAATATTCCTGAATACTCACGGCGAAGGACACTTTTAAACGAAAATGGGACAATATTCTTTTTGTACTTCTTCAAACAGGGAATAAAAGCCGGTGTTTTGTTGGCCCAATTCATATAGGAGTTGCCAAATTTACGCTCCAGAAAACGCTCTTCAGCAAACATAATCCGTTCGTAATACAACCAAAAAGCCAGACTCACCGTGATGACAAACCACCAATTAAATGTAAACAGTACGATACCAATCCACATAAAATAATTGCCAAGGTACAACGGGTGCCGTACTACTGAATAAATACCTGTGGTGTTAAGCGATTCGGCCACCTGACCTTCTTTCGTATTGCGACCGGAGGTGCCTTTTGGGGTAGTGGCTATGGAGATGGCTCTTATGATAAAACCCAAAACACTAAGTGCAATCGCTACCCAGGTAATGATTTCCTGAGTAGGCACTTTCATCCTACTGTGGGTAACAAATACCACAGGAATTGCAAGGATAAATAGCACAATAGGAATCTCGCCCCTGTGTTTAAACAAAGTATTCCCCTCTTTTTCAAATGAATTGATAAATGCCATACTTTTTTATTTTTTTGCCGGGCAAAGGTAGGCCTTTTTGCAGAATATATTAACCATGGGTTTTGAAGCAATTGACCAACATGCAATTCTGAAATGAAATCCTTCAAAAAGGAACCGGGATTATCTCTTTATGATTAATCTACTCCAGCCATGGATCCATATTGGTGTTAGGATTGGCGTAAATATCCGTGTTATTATATCGGAGAATGGTTTGGAGAAATTGAATCTGCATCGCGGCCTCTTCGTCCTCCGGGTTCAACACAAGCAGCTCCCTGTAATCGTTGATGGCTTTTCCTTTTTCATCGAGTTTAACCCAAATGGCGGCCCTAAGCCGAAACATATCAACAACCTCATCAGATTGGGCTATTAAAGTAGTAAGCTGTTCGATGAGGTAGTGAAGCGATTGTGGATCTGTAGCCTGTTGCGCCTGTCGTTCTATTTCCTGAAACAAACTCATCCTTAATTTGTTGTTGAAATGCGCACCAAAGTAATCTCTATGTCCCCATTTTCAGGATAGATCTCCAACCAGTTGTTATCCTCCGAAAACCATTTGTACTGGTTTCCTACCCGAATAATGAAATCGTTGACCTGATCATCTTCAGGCATTTGTAATACGAAACCACCATTTTTACCTACATTGCTTCCATAACTAAAAATCACAGAAACAGGATGTCCCGAAAGGTTGCGAGCCCTGACAAAAACATAGTTGCTTTTCCTTACATTCACCGGAACAGGCTCAAATGCAAGCTTTTCAGTTGTTTTAGTTCGCACAGCCAAAGAACCATTCAGCACATCCGTAATGGCATTTTCTTCAATGTATTTGGTGATTTTTGCAATCATTTCACCAGGATAGGTTTCATCGGACTTAACGCTCTGCGCCTGTCGGTAGGCGGTAATGGCCTTGTCATAAATTTTGGCGGTATACAGGTTATCTGCTTCGGCAACAGCCTGTTTGTACTCCTTTGTAAGCAGTAGCAGCATCTCTGCCAGCTTATTGTCGCATTCGGATATTTTGGCGGTAACAAAGGCGTCTTCGGGTCGGATGCTAACCGCAATCTGATACTCTTCCAATGCTTGCTTGTATTGTTCCTGGTCGAAGAAAGCATTTCCTGTTTCAACTGCCAGATTGTACTTTTGTTCACGTTCAGCGGCCAATTTCACCAGGAGCTGGTCGATTTCGGCAATCTTTTCTTTAGGATAAGCCTCGTTTGGACCAAAGGTGAGGGCGTGCTGGAATTCGGTTTTGGCCAGTTCGTAGTTTTCCTTTCCAAGTAAAGTATCTGCTTTTGCGATGCTTTCCTCATAGGCAAGTTTGCGGGCGGCTTCTTTTTCCAGTTTATCCCGGATGTCTTTAACTGCCTGAATTCTTTGACTGGCCTGCGGGTCGCCGGGTTTTACATTAGCAGCCTGCTCAAACACCACCAGTGCTTCTGCAAATAACTTTTGTGTTTGTAATGAATCACCAGAAGCCAGCAATGATCTATATTGCCTGTCGATTTCAGCCTGATTCTCACGGACAACCACCAAACTATCAATGGCTGCAATCCTTAATTTGGGCAGTACCTCGTAAGGCTTTATCACCAATGCCTGTTGCCAGGTATTTTTCGATTCTGCCAGTCTATCTTCCTTAAACAACTGCTCCGCCATATCCACCTGTTTCTGGTATTTATCATCCGTTTCTTTTTGCTTCCTGGCATCGACCAAAAGCAAATTGATTTCTTCAATGCGTTTGGACGGATAATTTTCCGTAGGTTTTAGAGCTCCGGCCTCCCTGTATTTGGATAAAGCCAGTTCTAATTGTCCTGCAGCGGAAAGCTGATCCGCATCGGCAACCAACGTCAAATAGGCATTGTTGACACGCGTTAATTGTTCCAGCTCATCCAGTTTCTGATTAATCTGACCAATTTGCTGTTGCGGATAGGCATCCTCTGGTTTAACCTTTAAGGCGGTTTCATATTGTGTTTTGGCGATGACATATTTACCCGCCTCAAAAGCGCTGTCGGCCCCGGCGATTACCTTATCGTAATTGGCCTCGAAAGATTGCTGCAAGGTGGCAAAATGCTGTTCGATGGCCGCTAATTTTTGTTTTGGATATGCTTCCTCCGGTTTTAAATTCAAAGCCAGGTTAAACTCACCTTTGGCTTCGGTATAGGCTTCCACATTAAACAAACTATCGCCTCTCACAATAAAGTTTGTGTAATTTTTGTCGAGGTCTTTTCGTTGGTCGGCCAGTTGATCGTCAATCTGCTTGAGCATATCGCCGGCATAGGTTTTTTCGGGCCACATGGCAAGTGCCGATTGGTATTGAGTACGGGCAGCAATAAAATCTTTGTTGATATACGAGTCATCTGCCTTTTCGACCAACATATTGTATTTTTTTTGTTTCTCAGCCAGGGGTTTAATCTCTTTTATTTTATCCAGTGCTTCCTGGTTGTCAGGGATGATGGAGAGTGCTTCCTGGTACAAATCCAGGGCAGTAGCATAGTTTTGTATCAGAATATAACGCGAAGCCTCTTCAATTTTAGCGGCACATCGCATTTGTTGTTCCTGCCACTCCACTTGCAGTGATTTAGCAACTGTTGTTAACTCAACAGGTTCACTGTTTTCAGGGAAAAGCTTGCCGGCTTCGTCATATTGTTGGATGGCCTCATCATATTTTTTGGATGCAACGAATGCCTTTCCACTGGCCATGAGTGTTTCATAATGCCCAAGTTTTTCTTTCTCTTTCGTTTGGAATTCGATGATTTTCTTTATCTGGCCTGTTGCATATTCGTCACCGGGGATTACTTCAAGCGACTGTTGATATTGGACGATTGCCTGGTTTAACTTCCCGGTATTGTATAATTCATCTGCTTTGTCAACCAACTCATAATAAGCCTCCTCACCAGCCATTCGCTCCTGTAGCTTTTTGATAATCAGGTCGACTTTATCTTTCGCGTATACATCATTTGGTTTAAACCGAAGAGCCATTTGATAATAGGCTTTGGCATCCTTAAACGACAATTCATTAAATTTACGGTCACCATATATGATGGCTTCATCATAGGTAATGGCCTGCTGCGCTAACAAAAACTGAGACGATAACAAGACAAACACCAAGAATATTGATTTGATCCCTAACAGTTTTACATATGATTTCAAAAAGTCTAGCATAAGATTGCTCACCTGGTTTAGTTAATTGCAGGTTGTTTTCACAACGATTTTTCGGTCGTATTATTTTGTTGTTGTATCATTCCATCGTTGATGATCAGTTTGCGATCGGCCATATCAGCCAATTCACGGTTGTGCGTAACGATGATAAATGTTTGATTAAAAGCTTCTCGTAAACGCAGGATAAGCTGATGTAACTCATTGGAAGCATGACTATCCAGATTCCCGGAGGGTTCATCTGCCAATACCACTGATGGTTTATTGATAAGTGCCCTGGCAATGGCCACCCGTTGTTGCTCGCCTCCGGATAGTGCTGATGGTTTGTGGTCTTTTCTATCGGTAAGATTTAAAAATCCCAGCAGTTCCAGGGCCTTTTTTTCAGCAATTCTTCTTGAATCGCCCGCGATCAATGCTGGTATTGAAACATTTTCGAGGGCCGTAAACTCTGGTAGCAGGTGGTGAAATTGAAACACGAAACCGATGTGCTTATTTCTAAAAACGGATATGGCTTTATTGTTTAACCTGAGCACATCCTCCCCTTGAATCAGTACTTTTCCCTGGTCGGCATTTTCTATTGTTCCCAGGATTTGAAGCAAGGTTGACTTGCCTGCACCTGATTTTCCTACGATGCTTACAATTTCACTTTCGTCCACATGCAAATTGATGCCTGAGAGTACATGCAGGTTTCCAAAAGATTTATGTAAGTTTTCAGCCGTTAACATCCAATACACGATTATCGTGCAAAGATAGCGTTTTGCCTGTAATTGCCATATAGATCGAGTGGTGATCTTAAAACTAAATATTTCAATTAACTCACCTAAACTATTTATAACCAACTATAAATTACATTAGTCAGCAAAGAATGTGAAAGATTGTGAAGGTGACCTTGATAAATTTGCTACTTTTGGCACACAAAAAAATGAAAAGTTAAAAAAGAATTCACCCTATGAACTTACACGAATATCAGGGCAAATCAATCCTTCAGCAATATGGTGTTGCTGTTCCTTACGGAATTGTTGCCAACTCACCAGACGAAGCCATTCAGGCGGCGAAAGACATACAGAAAAAAGTCGGATTGGATATCTGGGCAGTGAAGGCCCAGATTCACGCCGGTGGTCGTGGTAAAGGTGGTGGCGTAAAAATTGCCAAAACCCTGGAAGAAGCCGGTACCTATGCCGATCAAATTTTGGGCATGATGCTCGTAACCCCTCAAACAAAGAGTGAAGGAAAACTGGTTCGCAAAGTTCTGGTAGAACAAAACATTTATTACCCCGGACCCGAAAACGTGGAAGAATATTATATGAGTATCCTGCTCAACCGCGACAAAGGCCAGAATATGGTGATGTATTCCCCACGCGGGGGCATGAATATTGAACAGGTTGCAGAGGAAACCCCTGATGAGATATTTCACGAACTTGTCGATCCAAAAGTGGGTTTAACAGGTTTCCAGGCACGCCGCATTGCTTTTAACCTGGGTCTAAGCGGTGTTGCTTTTAAAGAGATGGTGAGATTTGTTTCGGCTCTTTACAGTGCTTATGTAGGTTCTGATGCCAGCCTTTTTGAAATCAATCCGGTGATAAAAGCCGCCGATGGCAAAGTATATGCAGCCGATGCAAAAGTAAGCATCGACAACAACGCTTTATATCGTCACAATGACATCGCCGTGATGCGCGACCTGCATGAAGAAGACCCTATTGAAGTGGAAGCCAGTCGGTTTGACCTTAATTTTGTAAAACTAGACGGCAATGTAGGGTGTATGGTCAACGGTGCCGGACTGGCCATGGCTACCATGGACATGATAAAAATGTCGGGTGGAGACCCTGCCAACTTCCTGGATGTAGGAGGAACAGCCGATGCCAAACGTGTGGAAGAGGCATTCCGCATCATCTTAAAAGATCCCAACGTGAAAGCGATCCTTGTCAACATTTTTGGTGGAATCGTGCGTTGCGACCGTGTGGCTCAAGGAATCGTGGATGCCTATCAAAATATTGGTAATATTAACGTACCTATTATTGTACGGCTTCAGGGAACAAATGCCGTGGAAGGCAAAGCTTTGATAGATGCATCCGGTCTTCAGGTGCATTCCGCCATTCAACTATACGAAGCAGCCAAACTGGTAAATGAAGTATTAAAATAGTCTTTAAACAACCCCTTGGTGAAAACCGGATGGAGCAATGCTTTATCCGGTTTTTTTTGGGGATTGGATTTCAGGTTCATCAGGCTTTACAAAACGCAACAATCTATATTCCCATAAACCTTGTCTTAGGGCCTTGTACTGGTATATACCTGATTTATAATGATTTTTGCCAAAATGACTGGTGTTGTGTAGCCTATTATATACCAATGAAGGTATTGCTGCTGCCATCGATGCATAGTACATGCGGCGGGAGGTTGGTGTAATCTCCCTGGTTACATCCAGCGATTTGTTGAATTTCATCCTTTCACTTTCCATGGCAGTCACAAATTCGTCATGGGTAATAATGGGTGCCAGACTCCAGGTGAGGCGCCACTTTTCGAGCCAATTGTTCTTGTCAAACAGGTTAGGGACTTTAAAATAATCGGCCAGTACCAGGATGCCTCCGGGTTTTAAAATCCGGTATACTTCGCGGCCAAATTTGATTTTATCCCGGGTGGAAGTAACTGATTCAATAGCCCAAATCAAATCAAAAGTATGATCAGGGAAAGATGTTTGTGTATAATCCTCCAGTTTGAAATCGACCAGATGAGCCAGTTTTTGCCTCGCCAATTGCTGATTAGCATAAGCCAGTTGCTTCTCACTCAGTGTAATGCCCGTAACTTTGGCTCCACAAGTATGTGCCAGGTAAAAAGAGGATCCTCCTACCCCACATCCGGCATCCAATACACGAGGGTTCACTACGTTTCCAGCCAGGTTTAATAATGCCAAGTTGGTATTTTGTAATGCCTCAACGAAAGTACGTGTGTTCTGATACCATATTCCATAATGTACGGCAAGTGCTTTTCCGAGTTTCCACCAAAGTTGATAATGTTGCTGGGTTTGATTGTAATAATCAGCTATATCGCGGTTCGAGAACAATCCATTCATGCTTTTGATTCGATGCAAACATAAGGATTTATAAGCTACAAATGAATGAACACCATTATTCACAACTACGCAAAAACGAAACGAACAAACAGATAATTGTCGTACAGGTAAGTGCGTTTTTTTTACTAAAGGATAATTTGTTTAATTTTGTAAACCCATTTAAAAAAATAATGATTAAATTTGTCAACTAATCCCATTTGAATCAGATGCCTATCTACAAAAATCCAACATGAATACGACAACACCCAACTGGACTGATAAAACCATCCTGATTGTAGAGGATGTTGATTCAAGCCGACGATATTTTGAAGCTGCCTTAAAGCTCACAAAAGCCAATCTGATATACGCGCGTAATGGTCAGGAAGCGATTGATGCGTTAGAACGTAAACAAGGAATCGACCTGATATTGTTGGATATTTACCTTCCTCTTGTAAGCGGAATAGAAGTGCTTAAGCATATTAGAAAAACAGATCCCAAAATACCCATCATCGTTCAAACAGCTTATACCGGTTATCACAACGAAAAAGAAGCCCTTCAGGCTGGTGCCAATGTATTTTTATCAAAACCGGTTAGCCTGACTTCCCTTTACCTGGAAATAGAACAATTTTTTTCCCGTTGATTTTATTAAATGATTTTTACTATTTGCTGCCTTAACAGGCTCTAACATACACCCGAACCCACATGTTGAAAAAACCACTTCTTTTTTGGATCTTTTTAATGACCATTCAAGTGGGTTCGTTTGGACAACCCGATACCAACGCATCATATCAATCGGATACCATGCGTGTGAACCGGTATATTGAACATTGCGGGAAAATACTTTTTTTCTATCCGGACAGCAGCCTTAAATACATGGATACCATCCTACAGCTTTCAAAAAAAACAAATTACCAGTATGGTTTAGTTAAAGCTTACAATTTAAAAGGTATATTGTCCTATATGAATAAAGAACCGGATGAAGCACTTAAGAATTACCGAATCGCCCTCGAATATGCAGAAACAACAGAACCTCCAAGACTAAAGGCCCTGGTTTTAGGAAATATGGGACTTGTATTCAAGACTACTTATCAACACGACAGTGTGGTAACTTACCTGAACAAGACAATTCAATACTGCGCAATACACGATATACCGGATATTCTGTCAAAGGCGTATCTTGACCTGGGCACACACTATTCAAACCGGGGCAACTATGTGGAAGCCGCCCAAAACTTAATGAAATCAAGAGAGATAATGACATCGGTAAATGATTCAATGCAACTTGTCTATGTTTACAACTCATTCGGCTATTTGTATATGAAATTGAATAAGTTTGATGAAGCTTTATATAACTTAAAAAAAGCCATTGAAATCGACCAACTTGTGCAGAAGGTAAATATCCTTGCCAACACTTATATCAATCTGGGTGAGCTATACTTTCACACAAAAAAAGACTACGATTCTGCTTTGTATTATTACGAAAGAGCCGTTGTAACAGCCATACCCCACGAGAAAGATCAAATCCAAATGGTGTTATCCTTTACCAAGGGCAATATTTTTGCAGAGAAAAAAGAACTTGACTCAACGTTCCTGTATTATCAAAAAGTACTCTCTGATCCATTACTTGAAAAATACCCGGACAGGGAGGCCGGTCTGAGGGTCAATATGGGCGGGTATTACCTTTATATAAAAGATGTTAAAAATGCCCGCCATTTCTTAGATTCCGGTTACAAACTCTCTGACAGCCTGGGTATAATGGTTTTCAAAAAAAATGCATTAATGGCGCTTTCAGAATTGGATAGTTTATTGGGTAATTTTAAAGGCTCGCTGGCCTATTATAAACAATATAAAATAATCTCCGACAGCCTGGTATTAGCCGAGGCACGTAACCAAATGGCGGTACTGGAATTTGAAAAAGATTTGGCGCAACAAAAATACGACAACCACCTGCTGATGGAGCAAAACAGCCTGAAATCAAAACAGATTTTAAATCAAAGAAACCTGATCTACCTTTCGCTGTTGGCCTCAGTTCTGCTGGTTGTATTCATCTATTTACTGTACTATAATCGGGGAAGGATAAAAAAGCTCAATATGGAATTGTCTGTAAAACACCACGATTTAACTACAATCAATGAGGAACTTCAGGTAACCAACGAAACCTTAAATACTCAACAAGACCAATTAAAAGCTTTAAATAATTCAAAAGACAAGTTTTTTTCCATCCTTGGCCACGATTTAAAAAGTCCGTTTAACAGCTTGCTTGGCCTACTCGATTTGCTTGTCCAACAATGGGATATCATCGAAGACAACGAAAAAAGAGAAATGATCCAATCACTCTATACTTCATCGGAAATAACCTACCAACTTCTTGAAGAAATACTTAGTTGGGGAAAAGCGCAACAAGGACTTATTAAATGTCAGCCGGCAAATTTCAATGTAGTTCAAAAAATTCGTTTAGTGACTGATCTTTTTAAATCACAGCTAAAGGAAAAAAACCAGCGGCTCCTTATAGAGCTATCACCCGAAATGCAACTCAATACCGATCCCAGATTGTTTTCGCAAGTGATTCAAAACCTGATGAATAACAGTATTAAATACACTCCTCACGGCGGAACGATTACCATCGACAGCAAATCGACCTCTGAGGAAATCAGCGTTTGTGTATCGGATACAGGGATAGGTATACCTGAGGACAAGATTTCTCAACTATTTAATCTGGATTGCGATTTTAATCGTCCCGGCACCGACAATGAAAAAAGCACAGGGATGGGGCTTATTTTATCAAAGGAGTTTGCCGAAATAATGGGTGCCCGCCTCACCGCTACCAGCATTGATGAAAAGGGAAGTAGCTTTTGTTTAAGCTTCAGAAAAAAATAAACACTGAAAAATTCATTTTTACTTGGTGGTGGCATTTATTATCGTACTTTTGCCGCTGCTTTAACAGCACGTTCATCAACGTTCGGGGTATAGCGTAGTCCGGTTAGCGCGCCTGCTTTGGGAGCAGGAGGTCGAGTGTTCGAATCACTCTACCCCGACAAAATAAAAAGCCTCGCAATCAGAAGATTGCGAGGCTTTTTTTACTAATACTCAACCGATTGTCTCACGACATGAGTACACAAATGAGTACACATGGATCAACGGGAGACCATCGCTTTTTGAACGCTATCCAGATACATTTCAACTATTTCAGCCTTTATTTTGTTCAAATTGACAGCTGTGTGGGTGATATAGTCCTCCATGGTTTCGTATTTCTTGTCTGATTGTTCAAATGCCTCCTCTAATTGCACCAATGTATTTGAATCAATGTCCAAAAACAATATTCCTCCCATCACGCTTTGTGCGGGCCGACTTTTTTCTGTCTAACTCGCTTTATGGATCATGTTTATCGAAGCATGTGAATAATAGTTGAATTACGCCGGCTAGGGGTATCGATTCAAATAATTGCCCTCCACGACAGTGGACCGCCGATATGCCTACAACTTCCAATATTAAGTGAAGGCCCCGGCAGTGGCTCCATTACTGCATCCTGATTATCCTAAAACATCCGGACTTACCGCTTTCGCTGATCAACTGCCCATAGTAAACCCCATTGGACAACGCCTGACCCCTGTCATCGGTACCATCCCATACATATTGCTGTTTCCTGTCATCCTGCATAACAGGCCGGAGTACGGTGACCAATGATCCGACGGCATCGTAGATCATTACCTGTTCGGTCTTATCATTCCTGACCTCCAGGAATACCCTGTCCTTAAAGGGATTGGGATAGCATAAGAGATCGACACCGCCATCGGTGGCAACGTCGTCGACGGAGGTGGCAAGGTCGACATCAATGACAACATTGGCCGAGGGACTGACAATACCCTCATATACCAGCCGGTAATTGAATTGATCATATCCCACATAATCGGGCGCCGGAATGTAGGTATAATTCCCGTCGGCATTGGGCAGCAAAGCTCCGGTGAGCGTGCTGTCCTCCACGATGATCTCCATATCATAGAGCCAATCCTCAGGAATGACATCGTTGGCCAGCAATATCTCTCTGACGGATATTGCCAAGGTATCATTCATTACCATATGTAAGGTGTCGGGCACCGGAATACATTCTGAAACACGGAACAGCGGCGTATAGGTATGGGTGGTGACTTGTCCTTTTCGATCAGCGAACCGAAGCTTAAAATCAACATCCTTCAACCCATCCAGCCAAGGTGACAGATCGATCTCAAAACATCTTCCTATCAAAGAATCCTCCACTAAGTATTGGAAGCCTGTCTGTATCCAATGGGTACTGTCTGATGCTTTAATGAATACCGATATGGAATCCAGATCCACCGGATAATAGGCCACATCAATGGTTGTTGAGTCCTCATCCGGGTAGTGAGGCTGAAGGTCTGCCACGGCAAACACCAGCTTTCCCGAACTGTTTCGCTGCAAATGACTAACCGGCAAATTCGCACCGTTTCTTAACTGTAAGGTGGTCAGGGTGGGCGGATTATTATCCCATCGGTAGGGGACTTCCCATTGGGACTCCAGCGTCAGGTTGATGGTTGAGGTGATCTGGTAGTGTGCCGGCTCATCGCCGAAATCGTTGTAGGTGTAGTTGAAAATGTAGGTATACCGATCATCCGGCAAGTCCAACGTCACGAAAGGCGAAGTGGATGCGTACACTTCCTGACCCTGACTGTTGAGTAGTTTATGCTGTACATCTAAACGCAGGGGATAGGTCTCATATTCCGTGTTGCCATAGTGCATTGTCCCGAAATAAATATTATTATCGTTGAACAACCCATTATAAAAATAGGTATCCCCATACAAAGGCCATCCACTCAGATACATGGTACTGTTATCGCCATAGGCTGCCAACAATGGGTTCAAATAACGATGACGGTAGCCTCTTATCCTGGCATATGTTATGTCGTCAAATTCGGAGGCATCAAAAAAATACAATTGAATGCCCTTTGAAGTACGTTGAAAGGGATTAATATCCATGAATCCATGTTCGGTATGATACCAAAAATCTGCTGCCAGGTTGGGAGCTTCATCATCCATCAGGTATATACTACCCGCCCAGGGTGTAGGAATAAGAAAAGACTCATTACTGATGCTGCTCATATAACCATGGAAATTATGCCAAAGACCCCAACGGATATAGCTGGCCCCGGTCTGAGGCGTTACAACATTCAGTTTTGTGTACTCCGGGGCTTCATTGGGAATCACTCCCGACAGGTCGGTGTCATTAAGATTAACGGTACCTACATACAGCTTGCTCGTATCTTCGTTAGCCTTAAAAATTCCGAGTCTGGTATCGATGGCATTCGATAATTCGGCAGAGGTATAGAACCTCCCATCCGAATATTCTTCGGCTAAGAAGTCAATTTCATAAGAGCGATCGGCATAGTTTTTCTCATACAGAAAGATATAGAACGGACTGTAATCCAGGGGCTCCCCGGCTTCATCCTTGAATTCGACCTCACGACGGACCAGGCTGTCGTGGAGAATATACACCGTATCTAACCCGGTGCAAGCCAGCGATTGGGTATATATATCGTTGGTCGACCAGTAGCTGTTGGCAACGAAATTCAGGGTATCGGCATAGGAGACAAGATCATATTCATTGACCGTATTGTACAGTGTGATCATGGAATTATCATAATGATTGTAGGCATTAAATATGTCATACCAAAAGGATCCATTAATTACCAGGTGAATCCTTCGGACCTTGGTAAAGGACCAAGGGATTCGCAGGGTATCTTCATTGGCAACGAGCCTGATGACATCGGAACAGGCGATCGCACCCGAATCCGGGTAAAGGAACAGGGCATTGTTCACCATCAGTTCAAAAGGAATGAAAGCCGAATCGCCGGGCAGGATCAGCACCTCATTAACGGGTGTGCTGATCTGAACACCCTCCGCAAAAGCCATCTCCCCTATGGTGACCAGCTGCTCCTGATTGGAGATATTGGTCAATTTCAGGGTGTCAGCGGTGGTGTATAGAGGAATGACAGGGTCGATGATACCAAAACTCAACTGGGCGGGATCCGACAGCACCTTCAGATCGAAGGCTTTGCGTGCATTCAGTCGGCCCGACCCTTGCTTCATGATGTCTTCTCCTATGTCGTCGGCTGACAGCAATACCGCCGATTTCAGCTGCTCCGGCGTCCAATCGGGATGCGCTTGCTTTAGCAAAGCACAAACACCCGCCACGTGGGGTGCCGCCATGGAGGTTCCGCTCATCGACACATAACCATGCGCCAGATAGGTGGAGTTGATCCCCACGCCGGGAGCCACCAGCTCGGGTTTAATGCCGAACACCACATTATTGGGTCCATAGGAACTGAAGGGTGCCCAGTGATCATTCTTGTCGGATGCCCCCACAGTGATGGCCGTCACCGCCGTACCGGGAGTACCGATGGATTGTGGCCCTGTTTCGCCGTTATTGCCTGCCGATATAGTATAGGTAACTCCCATGCTGATGGCATTTTCCACGGCCACACATACCACATCATCGGGAGCCCCGTTGGCTTTTCCCAGGCTCATGTTGACCACATCCAGCTTGTCGGAGTAATCGCCATCCTGATTGGGATCGACGCTTCGTTCTGCGGCAGCAATAAGAATGGAAGTATAGGCGAATCCATTATCATTAAAGACCTTCAACCCATAGAGTGAAGCATGCGGTGCCACTCCTTTGATATCGGCTCCGTCAGCAGCCACAATACCTGCCACGTGTGTCCCGTGGCCATTCACATCCATAATGGTATTGTTCCCGTCATAGAAGTCGTACCCTCCGATCACCTTATAGGCGCTTCCGATCCCGGCTCCCAGGGCAGGGTGCGTATAGTCGATCCCCGTATCCATGATACCCACCACGATACCGTCTCCATACAGGCCAAGGTCGATCCACACCTGATCCGCCCCAATGAGCGGCACACTCTCCGTGAGATCAAGCTCGTACTCCACATCCGGGTGGATCTTTTTCACATAGGGCAACTTGCTAAGGGCTTCTGTCGAAGCTTCATTGATGGACAGGGCTACCCCGGCCAGAACGTCGTAATAGGTAAAATGTATCACGGGCAGCTCACTATTCCTGTTGGAACGCCCGATGGCACCTAGATCATCTTCGAACTGCTTTTGAAGCGCCTGAAGCTCGCTGCGCTGCTGAGCGATTGCAGCCTGATTACGGTGCATGACCCTCGCCAGGGGAAGCGCGTTGAATTCCACCACGATCCTGACCCTGTCGTCCTTTAGTTGATCATCCGCTTTGGATACCTCTTTACCAATGGGTAGAATCTGATCCCCGGCATAATGAACAGTCCTGATCTCCTGTGATACGCCCAAACGGGCAAACAACGTGAAAATGCAGAATAAAAAAAAATTGTTGGTACTCATTTTGGTTATTGTTATTTAGACCTTTCAAAGTTAAAACAATAATTCGGTATTCGACCTAATGATACACAGATAATTAATTTCTATTAACCGACTAAAGTCGGAATTTACTAATATTTAAACTTAAACACCTGTTAATCAGGCATTTTTTTATCTCCTCTGGCGCGCGAATGTTTCGTGTGCCTTACTTTGCTCCTGTTTTTGTGAATACACCCTATTTGGATTGGTTTTATTAGTTTAGTTCTCAAAAGCCCAGGAATGAATTCCGGGGTTACAATGTCGGTCGTGCCGCTGGCACTTTGGAGTGGGGGCGCAGATTCTTACAGGCTTGAAATGATCAATACACCACAAATTTCCCCCTTCCCGTAATACTCCCCTTGTAGCTGGTAACCACCGAATACAACCCCGGTGCATAGCCCGAAAGGTTAAGTACCACCTGTATTTCACCCGAAGGAACAACGATTTCTTCCATTTTTACTCCCATTAAGTTGTATATAAACAGCGTGTACGTATCAAATTGGTTTTCTTTGGGGATGGCGATGGTACAGCTACGTGTGGCGGGGTTGGGAAAAACCGCTAACTCGCCCGGTTTTTCCACGCTGATAACGCCGGGCAGCGATGTCCAGCAATAATCGAAGCTCTCGCAGCCCAGGCTGTCTACCTTGAGTACCCACAAATCCTGGTTGCCATTGGGGTGAACCATTCCTGCTGCGGCATAACCGCCATCATCTGTTGGGATTACCCCGTACAGATAGTTATGGCTGTTTACTCCCCAGACTTCTTCGTACTCCCTGTACCATAGCGAATCGCCCTCTGGTGATACATTGAGCATATAACCCAATCGCTGTGGATAGGTTTCATATGTACGGCCCGTAAGTATAATCTTGCCCTGGGGTGTTACTGTCCCGCTGGCAACCCATTTATTGTAGCTGGCTATACCATATTTCTTTTCCCAAATCACATTGCCCTCCAAATCCAGTTTTATTACAGCATCGCGGTTATAGCTATCTGAAGAAGGATAGTTAACACTATCTGAATAACTGTAAACCCCAACTATTAAAGAATCAAGTGAAATGGATATGTACAAAGGCCCATGATATCGGTCATACTCCCAAAAACCCTTGCTCCATTCCTGATTACCTGCACTATCCGTTTTAATTAGATATGGTGCTCCTGTTACATGACCAAATGTCCATTTCCAGGCACTGAGCACAAAACCACCATCGGGGGTAGAGATTACATTGATGCCATCGTTTAATGGTCCGCTTGAAAAATACTTCCTCCATAGCTCGTTTCCCAAACTATCGGTTTTTATCAGCATGGCTTTGCTATTAGATCCCTCAATTACAATATGACCGGCTATTATTAACTCATCATTTGGTAACACGACACAATGACGAAAAGAATAATTAGTATCATAAGATAAAACATTGTCTCCAATGTTAACAGTCCACAAGGTATCCAATTCAATATCAAATCGATATATCACACCTTTATCTTCTACTCCAACACCCGTCCCTACATATTTCCGCTTCATACCAACATCGTAATATCCGGTATTACCCTTATCTCTTGACAAGGCTCCCTGATTATAAGATATATTCCAACTATAGGTGGTTTCACCTTCGCCAATAACTTTAGATAATAATTCATCTCCAAAATAATCAATTTTAATAATCCCTATTTTGTTGTAGGATAATGTATCATTGTAAGCAAATCCTCCAGGTATAATATATCCTTCATCTATTCGCAGAATATCATGGCTAAAGTCAAGAGACTGCCAACCAGCATAGTTGTATCGTTCACTAAAATAAGTTTGAGTTACACCTGACAAACTTATTAGCATGATAATAACCAAATTCAGTATTTTTTTCATGATAAAAAATTAATTCTCCGGGCACAAGGCCCGGAGAATGAAAGTACTAAAATACTACAAATTTGGTAACGCCCACCAACTTGCCGTTGGCCGAAACATGACAGATACTTGAGAGTGGGGGCGCAGATTCTAACTGGCTTGAAATGATCAATACACCACAAACTTCCCCCTTCCCGTAATACTCCCCTGGTAAGTGCTTACCACCGAATACAACCCCGGCACATAGCCCGACAGGTTAAGTACCACCTGTATTTCACCCGAAGGAACAACGATTTCTTCCATTTTTGCCCCCATTAAGTTGTAAATAAACAGCGTGTACGCTTCAAACTGGTTTTCTTTGGGGATGGCGATGGTGCAGCTACCTGTGGCCGGGTTGGGAAATACCTGTAACTCGCCCGGTTTTTCCACACTGATAACACCTGGTATTGATGTCCAGCAATAATCGAAACTCTCGCAGCCCAGGCTGTCTACCTTAAGTACCCACAAATCCTGGTTGCCATTGGGGTGTACCATTCCTGCCGCGGCATAGCCGCCATCATCCGTGGGGATAACCCCATACAGGTAGTTATTGCTGTTTACGCCCCAGACTTCTTCGTATTCCCTGTACCACAGCGAATCGCCCTCTGGTGATACATTGAGCATATAACCCAACCGCTGGGGAAAAGTACCATAAACATAACCCGCTACAACGATCCTGCCTTCAGAATTTACATTGACACTCGAATTAAATTTAAAGTAGGTTGGCTCCCCGTACTTTTTTTCCCACAACAAGGTTCCGTCATAAGTCATCTTAACAATGGCATCTTGGTTATAACTAATATCATGATCCATAGTATCCGAATAAGAATATCCGCCCACAATGGTATTATCCGCCGAATTAACAATGTACATCGCCTCGTTGCCCCAAATACTCCCAAAGTACTTACGCCATACTTCGTTCCCCAGGCTATCCGTTTTTATCAGGTAGGGTCTGGAAAGCGGCTGAGGTCCAAATGTCCATTTCCAGGCACTGAGCACAAAACCACCATCGGGGGTGGAAATTACGTTGATACCCATATTATAAGGCCCGCTCGAAAAATACTTCCTCCATAGCTCATGGCCCAGACTATCTGTTTTTAAGAGCATGGCTTTGCTATTAGATCCCTCAATTACAACATGTCCGGCTATTATTAACTCATTGTTAGGCAATAGGTCACAATGTTCAAAAATATAGGTGCTGTCAATCGTTCCCTCCTTGTCGCCTATGCTTATCGTCCATAATGTATCCAGGTTTAAATCAAATTTGAATATCATTCCGTAGTCTGCCACACCTACCGGATTAGGTATATTGTACTTGCGCTTCATGCCAACTGAATAAAAACCTGTACTATCTTCATCAAACATAAAACTTCCTTGCTGTCTACAGATATCAGATCCTTCATATTGAAAAACAATTTGTTTTTTTATTAATTCATTTCCGTATCTATCAATTTTAATAAGACCTCCTCTATTATACAGACTGTCCCTATATCCATAACCACCGGGTACGATATACCCATCTTCTATTTGAAGCAATGTATGACTAAAATCCATGGAAAGGAAATTTCCATAATTATACCTTTCGCTAAAATAGATTTGGGAGTTGGCAGTGTATACAAGTAATACAAGTAAAAAAAGATGCATATATTTTTTCATGGCAGAAATACTTAATTCTCCGGGGGATACCCCCCGGAGAATATGTGAATGCTAAAATATAACAAATTTAGTTACTCCTACCATTTTGCCATTGGCTGAAACATGGCAAATATAGGTGCCGGCACCCAGAATGCGGGTATCAAGCACGGCAGAGCCCGTTTGGTGTTGCACCGTAGTCTGTAACCGGAGAAATCCACTGTTATCAACCACTTTAATCGTGGCAGGCAGCTCTTCATCCTCCATGGGATACTCCACCACCAGGTAATCGCCTGCCGGGTTGGGCAATGTCGTAGGCGCAATCAACATTCATACCCCCAAAACATTGCTGCCAGTTGATCAGCATTTGAGCCACGCCTATGAGGGTTGTAAAAACAAGGAAGGCCGTGAGAAGAAATATTTTTTTCATAATACAAAGTTAAGAAAAGGGATATGCTTTTGTGATGGAGCATATCCCTTTTAAATAATGAATTCATTATTTACTAACCACTATTTTGCCGGATTGGTTAAAGCCACCTGAGGTAAGTGTATAAATGTAAACCCCTGATTTTAAATTCCGGGTATCCCAAAGTTTTTGTCCCTGTTGTCCGGTTACATCAAGTACTTCAATGGTGTGGCCGGTAACATCCGTAATGGTGATTATCCCTGTTGTCTGATTTCCGGGCAAAGTGTAGTCAAAGGCAGCCCATTGATTTGCAGGGTTGGGTTTCACTGAAATATTTAAACCATATGCCTTGCCAAGTTCATTGGGGCTAACCGTCCAGCTTTGCTTATAACCAGCCACCCCATCTGCTTCAGGGCAATCGGTATAATACACATTGTAAACGGCTTCCATGATGCTTTTTGCCTGAGCTCCGGCAATTCCTTTGCTCTTTTCGGCAATAAGTTCAATGCTTGATTTTTCGGCGGTTGTAAGTTGGTATGTGTTACGGCCTTGCTGGCTAAGTGTTTGGTGCAAATTCAGCATGTCCATGTAAAAGCCGTGTTCGGTGAGTTCATCTCCTTGCAAATTGTAGAGCTGAGGCAACATATTGGCCAGGTTAAGGGCATCCGTGTAATTGCCTTCACTCAGGTAGGCCGAGATAATTTGCCTGTCGGAAGTAATCCCGCCCAGGTTGTCCAGCCAGTTGCGTAACTCAGTATAATTGGTAACAGAATCATTGAGGATGCTGCGGATAATCTCATTGGCTGCACGTGAATAGTCTTGTTTATAAAAAGACATTTGCTGTTGTAACACCGTTTTGTAGGTAACACCCTCAGCCAGTTGCTTAAGGATGTCAATCATATATTCAGGCAGAGGCTCTTCTTTGTTCTCCAAATAGCTGATCAGCGTATCCTTTTTAAGTTCATCCGGATTGGCCGCCAATATATCGAACAGGGCAGATTCGGTGAACACATCAGTCCTGTCAGCCACTTCTTTTAGCACCTCCAACGACAAATGAGGTGAGTCGCCAAGTAACTGTGCCCTTAAGTCCCACATGTCATCCGGCTGGGCGGATTGTATGTCAGAGATTTCAGAAGAAGTGCTCCCACCGTCAACATAGGTGTCGTAAAGTGATTTTACGCTGTTGTAATCTGAAAGGTTATCGTAATACTCCAGTTCGGCATTTGTTTTTTGCTGCGCAGTAAGTACAAGCTTAAGTGTAGAACCACCTCCGTAATGTGACGGGCAGGTGTTGGATAAATTTGTGGGAAATAATCCTACATCTGATAATTTCGTTGGTATCTGATTGCTTATGTTTTGATTATAATAATATCCCACTAAATGTTCACCCCCGTTATAAAAATGCCAGGTTGCACCACTTTGGGAAAATGTATTACCTGCCACATGGTTGTCACTGCCCTGATAAGATTGAATACCGGAATGTACACTTCCGCTGACTTCCCTGTTTGCCACATAAAAATCAGCATAATTGTTTGTGTTCTCGTTGCAGTAGTAGGCCAGGCCTCTATACCTGTCATCATGCCCCGATTCATCTACATACCAGTTTCGGCCATCAGCAAAATTAGCATAGCTTAGACCCGAAAAGTTATTCTTATAAACCTCATTAACTGCTTCTGAATTGTTGATGATAATGCCAAAATAATTGGAAACCGGACCGCCGGGATATTTGCTGAAATCATTTTCCTCAAAGGCAAATCCGGTGACATTATCAGCATAAATCCCTGCGCCACATTCCCATAGATGCCCGATGCCAAAGTCAGACGATAATACCGTGGCATTGTTCATATCACGGGTTTTTACACCGTAAACGTTGTTGTTAAAAATGCCCCGGTTCACGTTAAAAGTAACCATACTGTTTCCATCATTTACGGCACTAACCCCATTATAAAAGCCGGTAAATGTGCATTTATCGTAATCAACTTCAGGGCAGGGATATTGTGGTGAATTGCAAATGGCGCTTACCCTGAATTTTGCATCATAGCCTGCTATTCCATGGCTCCAGGTGGATGCACCGGAGACGTTTTCAGCCAGACTAAAATCACATGCCTGGAAATCAACCCCATTAACATAAGCTAAATCAACATGTTTGAAAAAAGTAACGTCACCGGGATAATCAGCGGTAATTTCAAAGGCACAGTTTTTAAAATTGCTGCCGTATTCCATTTCCTGCGAGGTGTTATATGGATTAAAATTGCGGTAGTGAAGTGCATGAACAGACTTGGCGTTGTTGCGGAAAATGGCTCCATCGGCATAAACCATGCCCCCGGTGGTATTCCAGTGATCAGGATTCCAGAGTTCGACAGCCACGATGGCATTTTCGATAATGGCCCCATTCATTAATTTTAGATAACCCTGTTGGTAATTTCCATTGGCATCAGGGAATTGGTGTGCGGTTTTGTTACCCCAGACCTGGATGCCTTGCCAGGGTTCGTTGCAAGCATTGGTTAGGGTTGCTCCATCGAGAATTAGTTTGGCACCGGGTTTGACTATCAGGCGGGCATTATCCCCAAAAGCGATAGTTGAATTAAAAATTGTCAATGTAACTTGAGGTTCAACAATAACTGTTCCCTTTATTCTAGTGTCATTCGTCCAAGTTTCGTTTGTACTTACAGTAACATCACCTTGATCCGTAATACATGGCATAGGTAATTCCCAAACACCTCGTCCAAATAAACCTGCCCTTAGTTTTTTACAGACATAATTTATTTCAAGTCTGCCTCCTCTGGTATGTGGTAGATTTTCTCCTAATAATTGCCAACAGTCAAAGCCACTATTTATCAGTTCATTGTTTGTATAAAAAATACCATATTCAGTGTAAAGGTATATACCTCTTGTACTACCATTATCAATCTCTATGCAATCTGAACCAGCTGAGGTTATAGGTAGATTTTTTGTCAAATCAGTAAACACCGGATTTGAAGGGTTTGTATAATCAATCTTATATATCATTTGTTTCCCATAAGGTGAATTGTCTTCGTTTAAAGAATTTGAATAGACAAGATAAACAATATCTTCATTATCAGGATCAAAATCCACGGAGGCTATCCAGCTGTTTCTGGGTAAAGGTAAATCTGACCAATGTACATTTAGTGGTAGTTCATTAATGTTTGTACTTCTTTGCAAGTGCCATTGGTCAATGGTATTATCCCTCATACTAACCAAAAGGAAATCTTCGTTTGTATAAGGTGTGAATAACTGCCAAATTAAGCAGCCCGGATATTGCTCTTGGAATGTTGAAATAACTTTATTAGTCCCATCGTTAGTTCGATAAACTTCATAATCAAAATTTGATGGATTGAGATAAGCTGCTCTGTACATTATTGACGGGAGAACTTTATTATATACACCTTCGGTATAAAAGTCTGAGCTTAATGATGAATAAGTTTTCGAATCAAAATAGTCTGTTGAATATGCCCAAGATCCATGTTGTGCGGAAGCCCACATATTTTTTGGGTTTATCGGGTCAATTAGCGGGCGCATTCCATCGCCTCCTAAAATGCGTTCCCATTCAGGAGACCAAGCAATGCCATAATCTGTTCTGGTTATCTGGGTTCCATCATGGTATAGCCCAACCATTACATATTCAGGATCAGTAACAGAAGTAGCCATTTTTTCAACATTCGCTACTGAAAGGCCATTATATTTGGCTATCCAACTTGTGCCTCCATCGGTTGATTTTTCAACACCACCATGAGTACAAGCCCAAACTTCATCGCTATTGTATGGATGGTATATTATGTCTTCAACATCTACATGATGTGGATATTTAGTCGTTCCAGAACTAGGAGTAGTTATATTGAACTTTCTCATATAAATAGAATATGAAACCAAAACGTCTTCACCATTATAAACTTGATCGACACCAAAGCCTTGCCCCGAGCCCATTGTTACACTAAATAATGTAGTATTAACCTGGTTCCATATTCCTGAACTGCCTAAATCGATGTAATAGAGATTTGCATGGTAATCGTCATTAGCAAGGCAATAAAGATAACCTGGTTTGGCTTTTGAAACCTCAATCGTAAAACTATAACTTCGGAGATCATCAGTTTCGACAATTTGAGGTTGCTCAGTTAGTTCATTCCATGAGCCGAATTCACCATAATTTGTTGATACCATAACCTTCCATGCTCCATTGATAAATGATGTCGCATAAAGTGTTGAATTGCTACCCGGTTTAAGCTCAATATCATAGGTTAGGCCATCTGAAACTTTTATCCATGTAGGATTTGTTTGATTACAATAAGGGGTTTTAAAAATACCATGCGAGGTGGCAGCAAACAATACATCAGAATAATCAGGAAGCATCATTAATTTATAAATTGAAGTCCAGGATCCTCCAAGATCAAATTGATTAGCAATCATTTCCCAATTAGACCCCTCATCAGTAGTACGCCAAATACCGCCTGTTTTACCGATCCATAAACTAGAACCGCTGTTTGAATTCCCACTGGATGAAGCAAACCAAGTAGTATGATCGTTTGGGTGAAATATGGCACATCCACTGCCCGATTTGTCCCACTGGGTATCGGTTCCGGTACTATTCCACGATTCACCATAATCTGTTGAGTAGAATACACCACCCAATAAAGATGCTACTAGCATATACCTTGTTGATTGGACAGTACCATCATCGAAGATAGATAAGTATTCAACGGGGCCAATACCATAAGTTTGGTCAATTGGACCAACTTCATGCCAGGGTTCTACTGAGAAAAATTGGTAATTTGATTCGTTGGCATTAAAGAGGCTGTCTGCATTGAAGGCCTGATTAAAATCACCATGTGGGAATAAGCGCATCTCCCAATATTTTAGAAATTTCTGATAATCTTCATATTCGCCTCCCTCGGCGTAAAATGTCGCACTATCTTGTACGGTTCTCAAACTATCCATATATATATCCATACCGGTTTTAATATCATAGAGGGTTTGTGACCCATCAAGGTTTTGCAGGTGCTGCGCCAATTGTGCTTTCATTTGAAAAGGCAATAGTATTGTCAGACAGGTAAATAACACTACAATATAAATTAACCTTTGCATGCTATTAAATAATTTGAATTGATTTTTTGTTTTCATAGTTTTATGGTTTTTTTGGGTATAAAAAATTGATTTTTGGATTGAATTTTTAGGATGTATAGTCCTCTTGGTAATTCTTGGTTTACATCAATCATCTCAATTGGCTGATTGGTCTGTACTTTTCTTGAAAAAACGATTTGCCCGTTAATATTGCTAATCGTAATCATCAATTCATCATTTTCCGGTAAATTACTTATTGTAATATGTTTTTTAAACGGGTTTGGCATTACCTGTATCTGTGAGTTATAATCGTATGGCACATTTATACCAACAGGGTCATCGCATTCACCGGCTTCATAAACAATATCTTGTATCCTGAACCACCACAGATAAGAATCGTAATAAATGGTGTCATTATATTGCATGCAATACAATCGTTTTGCTGATAATGCCCCCCTGTGCGAATTTAATATACCTCCCCCGAAACTACCTATTTTTTCAGCCCATACCAATGGCTCATGGGGGAAAACTTCCGGTATGGTATCTTCAATTACCGTACTTAGGTACATCACTTTATAAGTGTATGGACCACTAGTTACATACTCTAAAGAATCTACATAAAAATCAAGTACCCATGTCAAGTCTTCAAGAAGTGAATAAGCAACATTTGTAATTGTATCCCCAGTGTTTTTTGTAAAATCTCTTAACAAGTATTCTTCCTCTGATTCGCTTGGTACGTAATAAGAAATACCATCGGTGGCATTTCTAAAAGCCCCAAGGTATTGCTCCTCACTAGTATCGAACCTGAAGTAAATCTTTGTGTAAATCTTGGAATTTATGACTGTATCGTCCGAATAAGGAGATAAAGAAAACCTATGGTAGTATAGTCCCCCAAATCCGTCATCCTGTTCAATAATCCATGCTGCATTTGAGTCTGGGATAGGTTGGTATTGCTGGGCATGCAGCGATACCAAAGTAAAACCGCATATAAATGTTATAAAATAAATAATTTGTTTCATAATAATTCTGGTTATTTAATAATAAATTTTCTTGAGTAATAATGGTTATTTTCATGATCGTGTAAACGTAGCACATAAACCCCTGGTGGAAAATTTTGCTTTTTGATTATAATATTTCCGGGCTCTATGGCTTCTTCGCTTTGCAATATTTCCCCATCTATACTGATTATTTTATAATCATACAAAGTAGTACCCTGTATGGCACATACCAAATGAGATGTTCCGGTAACAGGGTTAGGCACGATAGTAAAGGTATTTTCTTCAATATATTCCGCAGTGCCAACATTAGTGCCTATACACCCTTCAAAGTAGGGATTTTCAGCCCACTCGTAGATATGTTCGTCTTTGTAATAAAAACATGATAGATCCCAGGCCCACTCAAATGAGGCTGCACAGAATATATCTGTTTCAATAGGCATTCGCAAACTTCCGATTCCTTTCACCCAGGTTGTATAACAATAAGTTCCATTAGATAAATAAGAATAGATGAAATAGGAATGGTGAGGGACATTGTTAATAATCTTTGTTGAAGTATCAAGGCAAATCAAATTGTAGGGTTCGTATTCAGATCCTGAAATGATTATCGTATCACCTGGCACTAAACTAAAATCGTAAAGTAACGACTCGGTATTATAATAACTATCAATAAAGTACACTCTTTCCGTCTCAATATCCACCCGATAGGCACCTTCATAGGAATATGATCTTCCTTTTAAAGCAGAACTACTATAAAGTTTTGTGTAAACAATTGTGTTTATCATAGTGTCCCCTTTTGCTTCAAACTTATCAGTTTCATACCAGACAGGGGGTGGGGGATCGTATTCTGGTCTTGAATCTACGCAATACCACACAGCACTATCCTGTGGAAATGGCAAATATTCTTGCGCCATCAGCCCTGATTGCAATTGCAGCAATAACAGCCCAATGGTTAGTAATAGGATGTTTTTTTGTTTCATGAGTTTAAGGTTTAAGTTAATACTTTATTAAATTAATTGATTGTATGGATGTTCCATTAATATTGAGGTAAATGAAATACGGTCCGGGCTTGCATGGCTTGCCGGCTTGGTCAAGTCCGTTCCATTTTAATGTATGATTTCCGCTATTCAATGTTTGATTTATTAAACTTCTGATTTTCTTTCCCTGTAAGTCGAAAACAGATAATTCGACATAAGATTTGTTTTCGAGATAAAATTCAATGCTCGTGTTCTTTATGAAAGGATTGGGAAAAGTTACAATAATGTTTTTAGTTTCAAAACTATTGTTTTCAACTCCCAAAGTTGGATCTTGAATTAAAAAAATATCCATCGGAAAATGAACCCAGTCTTGCCAGGCCCACGGATCATTATTTCCTTCATTAGGTGCAATTACCAAATCCGAAAGCGTCATATCGTATTGATGGGCTAATCCGTTATTGTTATAAAAAAAGAAATAGTCATTGTCAATACGTGCATAATTTATCCAACCTACAGGTGAGGGTGGGAGCCAGTCTGCATGAAGCATGGCAGAATCCCAGGTGATTGTTATAGGCAATTCAAAATTTATCGCTTCAATTGTACTCCCAAAACTATCATCGAAAGGGTGTGCTACAACTTTTGTGGTATCATAATCATTGGGATAAGCAGCCCAAGTAAGTGTCCAGACGTTAAACTTATTATAATCCATGTGCGGATTTCCTTCACCCAATGTAGTATCAATTCCATAAAAAGTAGCCGTTGTGTCCCAAATAAACCAAATAGTATCTTTGGCACTGGTGGCATCTTCAAAAGCTACATGGAATTTCCATTGGGGTTGTGCAATGGATTCAAATGCCCCAAAGAGGAGCAATACATTTAAAAGCAATAATTTTGTTTTCATGATGATGTGTTTTAAATTCCAATTTCATTAAGTTTAATTACCTGGTTGACTCAATAATCGTTGGTTTTGGCGGCTGCTAAGGGGCGTTGCTTACATCCCTTACAGGTTTTTGAAACCTGCAAGAGTAAACCAACACCCCCATCGTATGATAAACTTATTCTTGCACAGTAAGAACAACCTTTTTATGCTTAAAGCAACCGGGCAACAACCCGTGTCGTGTTCCATGCCAAAGTAGCCAAAAGAAATTAATATCTTTGAGTATATTTTATAGCACTCCTTGTAAGGTACAACCCGAATATGTGGAGCTATTGCCCCTGATGAGCCGGGAATAGAAAGTTGGGGGGGGGGGTATTTATCTACAGTACAACATATTAGCACCATATCAAACCACCGTAACAAATTAAACAATCTATTTTTGTGGTGATAATCCTGCATGTGTTTACTTTTTGCGGGTTAAATAGGGGCAGAAAACGGTCGTTTTCTGCCCCACAGCCCATAAATACTTGTCAAGAGGTTGTTATTTGTTTTTCAACTCTTCTAACAAATCGGTTGCTTTGCTATGATAAGCACCGTCCTGGCTTGCGATATTGGTAAAGATACTTTTAGCGGTGCTGATTTTATTGTCTGCCAAAAAACTGAGCCCACGAAACCAGGATGCCTGGTCGATGAACAAGTTATCCCCATGAGCTACAACATAGTCAAACTCGTTGATTGCCGCTTCATAGTTTTTCACATTCATGTAAGCAAATCCACAATATAACCTGGCTACCACGTTATTGGGAATTGTCTTAAAAATTTCAATGGATTCTTCATACTGGCCCTGGTCGTAGGATAACATCCCCAGGTTGAGGGAGGTGTTGTCGGAAAAACTTCCTGAACGTACCGATAACAACGAAGATTCGGGGTGATAATAGCTTTCGAACAACTGGTCAGGATTGCTCCGGTTAAAAACAGATGTTAACAATCCGGCGCCTACCAGAAGGAAAACCGCGATGCCGGCAGCTATTGCCTGAACTTTCCACGAGTGTATAGTTAGTCGGCTTACCTGGTACTTAGCACTCATAGCCTTCAGACTGATCCTGAGGTTCAATTTTTGCTTGTCCGCGATGGATTTGTAAATTGACGATCGCAGCTCAACTTCTTTTGCCAACCGGGGGTTTTTTTCCATTTCCTGTCTAAATTCCCACAGTTCGGCATCGTCGAGTTTCCCTGTTACATACCTGTCGATTTGTATGTCCTTGTTGAGTTTTTCCATGATATTTTTTTTAAAGTTGATTAATTATTATGATGAATATATGCCATTAGTTTTTCCTTACAAAATTGTCTTTTTCGATAAGCGTTCGACACCGTGGTATAATCCATGAAGTCGGCTATTTCTTCAACTGTACAGCCATTTATCACCAGATCGATTATCTTTCTGCAATCAGGTTTTAAACTGATGTACGCCTCCTGAAATATACGGTCTTGCTTTTCTTTCATAGCCAGGGTTTCCATTTCTATATCTCTTGGAATCTCCGCAAACTCCAGGCCGGGCTGCACCTCTTGGCTGAGATTAATGGTATGCACGGCTTTCTGCAGGTCTCTTTGATGCTGCTTCCACAGGTACTTACTTACCCCAAAGAGATAGGATGGAAAATTCTTTTGAATGAGTGCAGGATCCTGACGCAACTTTTCAAACACCACCAGGATGCTTTCCTGGAAGATGTCACTTGCATCCCGATTGCTTCCCCCATGATTTGTTACAAAATTTTTCACCGCTTTGTAATAACTTTTATAAATAAATTTGATTACATGATAATCGTTTTCGAGTAACCCTTTTACAATTTGATCAGTTAACATTCTCGTGTCCCTTCATTAATATAGTGTAAAAACAGAAAAAAATTCTATGCTTTTTTTGAAAAAAATTCAAACTTTTTTTAAAATATTTTCAACAACCTCTCTAAGCTATTATTATACTGCGATTTAGAATAAATTATTTTTTTCTAATTTTTTAAGTAAAATCAGGTGAAAATAAGGAATCCCTCCGCAAGTGGAAGATTTTTTGTAAACTTGTTGAAAAAAAAGGTGAACAAATACGTCATTTCCCTGCTGTTTGCTCAATTGCTGATACTTCAAGTGTTTTCACAAGTAGAAACGGCAGTAAAAAACACCAATCCGGGCATTCGTATCATGTTTTACAACGTTGAAAATTATTTTGATGCCGAAGTGGACACCAGTTTATCGTACAACGAGTTTACGCCAGGAGGGGATTTGCATTGGACCTCACGCAAAGTTGAAGCAAAACGCAACGCGCTCTATCGCGTGATTACCGCCTTAGGTGGTTGGTCATCGCCTACCATCATCGGCATGGTGGAGGTTGAAAACGATGCGGTACTCGCCAGCCTGATCGAAAACACGCCCCTCAATAAAAAAGGATATCAATTCATTCATTTCGATTCGCCTGACTTTCGGGGTATTGATGCCGCTTTGCTTTACAGGCCACCATTCACACCCTTGTCAGCCAAACCCATCCGGATTACCGATCCCAAAGAGCCCTCCTTTACCACACGCGATATGCTCTACGTGGTGGGTCTACTCGGCAACGATACGGTTCATGTTGTGGTAAACCACTGGACTTCCAGGTATCGTGGGCTGCTGGAATCGGAACCCAAACGGATGTTGCAGGCCCATCGCCTTTTACAACTCACCGATTCTATCTGCGGAGCCAATCCTGCTGCCAATATCATCGTTATGGGTGACTTTAACGATGGCCCTGAAAATGCCAGCATGCAGGAACTGACAAAAGCCGGGCATGGATGCCCATTGATTAATTTACCCTTACAATCGCAAAATAAATCAGTAAAAGGCACACACAAGTTTCAGGGAAACTGGGCGATATTGGATCAGTTCCTGGTGAGTAAAAATATGATCGACAGTTCCAACAATATGCAAGTAGTAGATGGCCATGGAAACATCTTCACGGCTTCGTTTATACTGGAAAAAGATGAAAAGTTCGGTGGACTAAAGCCCAACCGTACCAACATTGGTTTCACCTACCATGGCGGGTACAGCGATCACCTGCCCGTGTTTTTGGATATCAAAGAATCAAAATGAGTTTTGTGAAACAATTTCAGGGATAATCTTAAAGACAGAATGATTATATTTGCGTTTTTAATTTAAAATAGGAAACGAATGAATATTAAAAACATGACCCTGTTATCGTTAGCATTGCTGCTGACAAACGTAATGGTGGTGGCACAAGTCGACACTTCGAAAGTAAAAGGCTACCAGTTTATCGATGAAATTTCCATCAACAACACCTCAGTTAAAAACCAATACCGTTCAGGTACCTGTTGGAGTTTTTCGGGTCTGGCTTTTGTGGAGGCCGAGCTCCTGCGTAAAACAGGTAAAATGTACGATCTTTCGGAAATGTTCGTGGTAAGCCATACCTATTCCGACAAAGCAACAAAGTATGTTCGCCTAAACGGCAACCTTAATTTTGGTTCAGGAGCTGAGGTTACAGATGTATTTCGCGTGATCAACCTCTACGGTATGATGCCCGAAAGTGTGTATTCGGGTTTAAAATATGGAGAAGAACTCCACACACACGGCGAACTTGATGAATTGCTCAAGAGCTATGTTGATGCCATCATCAAAAATAAGAACAAAAAACTGACTCCCGTTTGGCATGAAGCATTCGACAAGGTACTGGATACCTACCTGGGAGAAATCCCTAAAACTTTTAGCTACGAGGGTGTTGAATACACACCCAAAAGTTTTGCCCAATCGACTGGCTTTAATGTGGATGATTATATCGAAATCACTTCTTACACTCACCGCCCTTATTACAAACCATTTATCATGGAAATTCCCGACAACTGGTTGTGGGCCGAGATTTACAATGTAAAGCTGGATGAAATGATGCAGGTGATCGACAACGCGCTCGAAAACGGTTACACCATCGCGTGGGGAGCAGACGTGAGCGATAAAGGTTTTTCATGGAAAAACGGAGTTGCCATTATTCCTGACGAGGAAAAAGCCGATCTGTCAGGAACTGAGAAAGAAAAATGGGAAGCCCTCACCAAAAAGGAAAAAGATAAATCCATTTACAGTTTTGAAGAACCGGTTAAGGAAAAGAATATCACTCCCGAAATGCGCCAACTTAATTACGACAACTACACGGTTACTGATGACCATGGAATGTTAATCGTTGGTAGAGCCAAAGACCGGGAAGGAAATGTTTTTTATAAAATCAAAAACTCCTGGGGAACTGATGACGCTAAATATGGAGGATATTTTTATGCCTCAGAAGCCTACATAAAACTCCAAACCATTGGTATTGCTGTGCATAAGGATGCCATTCCGGACAAAATTAAAAAGGAACTCAAGCTTTAAGGGGTATAACATAACGCGCCTTGACAAGGTGCTTTTTTACCTCATTTAATTTATAAATTATAAGTTGGTAATGCTTCAACATGGCAGTTAATTTGAAATATCTTGAGTTTTCTTGCCTAATGAGAACAATTTCCTCCTTAGTAATTTGCAATTTCAAAACATAAGGTGAATGATTGGCACTAACCCTTTTACAAATGAAAGAATAGTGTTATTTTTACCGATTCATTTATTGTGCATATGAACGTAGCCGACTTTGATGCTGTGAGACCATACTCCGATGAAGAGATTCGCGCATCTATTCCGCGAATTGTGGCCGATCCGAAGTTTAATGCCATGCTGGATTATCTTTTTGATCAGGAACGCAAGCATTCTATTCTCCGGGAGTTTAAAGACGTTGAAAATTTAAATGATTTTCAACGGGTACTTACTGTCCCGGCCGTGGAAACTCTCATGGACAGGACCAGCGATGGATTCTATACTTCCGGATTTGAGAACATCTCTAAAAGCGGCCACTATGTTTTTATTGCCAATCACCGCGACATCATGCTCGATTCATCCATTCTCGGGCTCGCCCAACTTAAGAATGGGTTTAAGGTAAACCAGTCCATCTGGGGAAATAACCTGATGATCAATCAATTAATTATAGATCTTGGAAAATCCAATCAAATGATTACCGTTTTCCGCGAAGGCAGTCCCAAAGAACTTTTATTCAATTCGCAGCGTCTCTCGTCCTATATGCGGTATTCACTCAAGCAACTGAACAATTCCATTTGGATTGCACAACGCAAAGGAAGAACCAAAGACGGATGCGACAAAACTGATGTTACCATATTGAAAATGTTGTCATTGTCATGCGAAGGCGATTTCATAAAGAGTATGGCAGAACTCAATATTACCCCAATTACCATTTCGTATGAATGGGAACCTTGTGATGCCATGAAAGTGCGCGAAATCTATTTATCCCAAAATGTAACCTACGTGAAAAATATTGATGAAGATTTTCAATCCATATTAGGTGGAGCACTTTCACAAAAGGGAAGAATTCACCTGTCCATTGGAACCAACATCAACCCTGTTATCGAATTACTTAACCAAGACCAATTAACCCACAATGAAGCACTGGGTGAGATGGCAAAAATTATTGACAACCAAATTCATCAAAACTATCATCTGTGGCCATCCAATTATCTGGCCTACGATCTACTGAATAATTCCACCAACTATTCCGACCAATACTCTGATGAAACCATCAAACTATTGGAAAAAAGGTACGTTTACACCACCGAAATAGTTGGCCAAAATAATGAAGAAATAAGGACCCTCTTTTTAAAATTATATGCCAATCCGGTAATCAATAAATTGCTTGTTGCAACAACATCATAAGGTCATGAAGCATGATGTTAATTAATTACCGCCGACATTTTAACAACAAACATGTCGAAAGTGATTTCTCATTAAACCACTTTCAATTCATTCATGTATATTCGCCAAAAATTAGCATTTGAATAAAATTTACTTATAAATGGTTACGATTTCCAATCACACTCTTCGGATAGAAGACTATATTCAGGTCTTAATTTTCGATGACAGCATCACAATTGACGAGAAAACATTGACCCAGGTTGATCATTGTTTTCATTTTCTGAAGGATTTTTCCGTTAACAAAATCATTTATGGGGTAAATACAGGTTTAGGCCCGATGGCGCAGTACCGGATAGATACAAAGGATCAAATTCAACTTCAATATAACCTGATCAGAAGTCATGCCGCCGGCTCAGGAAACCCTCTGGAACCTATTTGCGTAAGGGCAGCCATGATATCCCGGCTCAAGAGCCTGTCTTTGGGATATTCCGGAATTCATCCCGATGCCATCCAACTGCTGACAACTTTGCTGAATCAGCAAATTATTCCGTTTATTCCCGAACATGGTGGAGTTGGTGCCAGCGGCGACCTGGTTCAACTTTCTCATCTGGCACTCGTTCTTATTGGAGAAGGTGAAGTTTATTATCAAGGCGAATGGCAACCCACAGCCGATGTATTTAGCAAATTAAATATCTCTCCACTTCAGATCAGGCTTCGCGAAGGGTTGGGCCTGATCAATGGCACTTCCGTGATGTCGGGTATTGGAATTACCAACACCATTTTTGCACAAAGGATCATTGGATGGTCGGTATACGCATCTGCCATGATCAACGAACTGGTTGAATCATTCGATGACCATTTTTCACAGGTATTGAATGATGCTAAAAAACACGAGGGCCAACACCTGATCGCGGAAAAAATGCGTTATTTACTGCACGACAGCCATCTCATTAAAAAAAGAGCCGATCATTTGTTCAATGGCAAAATTGAGGAGAAAATTTTTAAACAAAAAATTCAGGAATATTATTCATTGCGATGTGTCCCTCAAATATTGGGTCCCATCATTGACACACTCGAAAACACGAAAAAAGTATTGGTTAACGAGGTAAACTCAGCCAACGACAATCCCATTGTGGATGTTCAGGGAAAGACTGTTTTCCATGGAGGAAACTTTCATGGAGACTATGTTTCGTTTGAAATGGACAAGCTTAAAATTGCCATCACCAAACTATCGATGCTGGCTGAGCGGCAAATTAACTTTTTGATGAATGATAAACTGAATAATATACTCCCGCCGTTTGTCAACCTGGGCACCCTGGGCCTAAATCTTGGTCTACAAGGAACTCAATTTACCGCTACTTCTACTGTTGCCGAGAACCAAACGCTGTCGAATCCCATGTATATCCACAGCATTCCCAATAACAACGACAACCAGGACATTGTAAGTATGGGAACCAATTCGGCTCTGATGGCTAAAAGAACCATCGACAATACTTTTGAGGTACTTGCCATTGAATTTCTTGCCATCATACAAGCCATCGATTACCTGGGTCTGGAAGAAAAAATGAGTTCATTAACCCGGGATTTGTATCACCACCTTCGTGATCTGGTTCCTGTTTTCAAAGACGACACACCAAAATATAAGGAATTGTCGGCGTTGCGCCAATTCCTTATTAATAACGAACCTCAAACTACCCAGGAGCCATGAGTAACCAAATTAAATTTGCATTAGTGACCGGAGGATCAGGAGGAATTGGAAGTGCCATTTGCAAACAACTTGCCATGGATAGATACCACGTGCTTGTTCATTATCACCGCAATAAGGAGGAAGCATTGAACGTGGTCAACCACATCACTGAAACGGGAGGTTTGGCCGAGACCATACAATTTGACGTATGTAAACCGGAAGAAGTATCGTTGGCAATAAAAACATGGAGGGATAATCACGATGAAAATAGCTATATTGCCGTATTGGTGAACAATGCAGGAATCAGGCAGGATGCCCTGATGGTTTGGATGGAACCTGCCGATTGGCATTCGGTGATCGATACCAACCTGAACAGCTTCTTCCATGTAACCAGCAGCTTGATAAAGGAAATGATATTAAAAAAATGGGGCAGGATTATCAATGTGGTATCCCTCTCCGGAATCAAGGGATTACCCGGACAAACCAACTATAGTGCGGCAAAGGCAGGTGTGATAGGTGCTACGAAAGCGCTTGCACAGGAAGTGGCGAAAAAGAATGTGACCGTAAACGCGGTGGCACCCGGGTACATCAAAACTGAGATGATTAAAAATCTCGATGAGTCGCAGCTAAAAAACCTGATTCCGGCCAACCGGTTTGGTAAACCGGAAGAAGTTGCCTCGGTAGTTGCATTTCTGGCCAGCGAAGGTGCTTCATACATCACCGGGGAAGTAATTAATATCAATGGAGGTCTTTATACTTAATTTTAAACAGGTAACTAAATCAATTGAAAAGAGCAATTTACACCAATTAATGCCATGAAAAGAGTCGTCATCACAGGAATGGGTATTTATTCAACCATTGGTAAAAACCTGGAGGAAGTTAAACTTTCGCTTTATAATGGGAAATCAGGCATCATGGTAGATCCTGAACGTATAAAATTGGGGTTTAGGTCAGCTCTTACCGGGTTTATCGAACGCCCTTTACTAAAAGGCATATTGCCACGCAGGATGCGGGTTGGCCTTCCGGAACAAGGTGAATATGCCTATATCGCTACCATGGAAGCCCTTGAGAATGCTAAAATTGACGAAGACTACCTGAACAGCCATGAAATCGGTATACTCTATGGCAACGACAGCAGTTCGACTGCCGTAGTAGAAGCTGCCGATTTGCTGCGGGAAAAGAAAAATACCATGTTGATTGGTTCAGGGTCAATCTTCCAGTCGATGAATTCGACCGTTAGCATGAACTTATCGGTCATCCTCAAACTTAAAGGCATCAATTTTACCATCAGCGGAGCCTGTGCCAGTGGTTCACATGCTATTGGGATGGCCTACTTCATGATCAAAAATGGATTGCAGGATACCATCATTTGTGGAGGAGCTCAGGAAATAAACCCAATCTCCATGGGGAGTTTTGACGCGTTGAATGCATTTTCTGCCCGGCAGGGAGATCCTACCAAGGCCTCCCGCCCTTTCGACCGCGACCGGGATGGGCTTGTACCAAGTGGTGGAGGTGCCACCCTCATACTCGAATCATACGACAATGCCATCAAACGCGGAGCGACCATATTCGGCGAGGTTCTGGGTTACGGATTCTCGTCCAATGGCGATCATATTTCAGTACCCAATGTAGAAGGGCCGGTCAAGTCGCTCCAACGCGCCCTGGACGATGCGCGACTTAAACCCATCGACATTGATTATCTGAATGCACATGCCACCTCAACTCCGGTTGGCGACCAAAATGAAGCTTGTGCCATTTTTAAAATCTTCGACCAGGGAAGGGTTCCTGTTAGTTCCACCAAAGGAATGACCGGCCACGAAATGTGGATGGGAGGAGCCAGCGAAGTTATTTATTCGCTGATTATGGCCCACAATTCGTTTATTGCACCCAACCTGAATTTTGAAAACCCGGATGAATATTCTGCCAAACTGAATATCATCAGCCAAACCAAGGAACAAAAAATAAATACCATCTTGTCGAACTCATTTGGATTTGGCGGGACCAACTCCACCTTGATTGTTAGGAAGCTATAGAAAAAAATATCAGTTTTATTGTGGAATAATAAGCAAAGATTGATGAGAATGAAACCAGATTATGTTATTTTTGCCATCTAAAACTTGAAATCCGTATGATGGTAGACAGAGAAGAAACCATACTTAAAATAAATACTTTTTTAATCGAAGAGTTTGAGCTTGAGCAACATCAGCTTGTTCAGAATGCATCTCTTAAAGACGATTTAGACATCGAAAGTCTTGATTTTGTTGATATTGCCGTTATTTTGGAAAACAACTTTGGCGTTAAAGTATCTAGTGAACATTTGGGGAAAATCATTACCCTGCGTGATCTTTATCAATTTGTTATCGATTACCAAGAGAACTAATGACCGTTCAATGGGAAGGCAAAACCCGTGGTGGGGCGGCAGGTAATGGCGTCTTTGTTTATTTACTGAAACATTTTGGTCTAAAAGCAGCATACGGTTTACTTCTCTTCGTGGCTCCGTATTTTGTACTGTTTGCACCTAAAGCCCGAAAACCGATGTACTTTTATTTTCATCGTATTTTGGGATTTAATCCATTAAAAAGCTTTTTCTATTTATTTAAAAACAACTATGTTTTTGGTCAGGTGCTGATCGACAAAGTAGCGTTGATGGCGGGACTAAACTCACGGTTTACATTTGAATTTGAAGGAGAGGAATTCCTGCATCAGATGGCCGCCGAAAAAGGAGGGTTTATTATCGGATCGCACATGGGAAACTGGGAAATCGCAGGACATCTTCTCAAGCGGATCAAAACCAAGGTGCATATTGTGATGCTGGAATCGGAACATGAGAAAATAAAAACCATGCTGGATGAAGTGATGACGGAAAAATCGATGCACATTATTCCCATAAAAGAAGATCTGTCGCATCTGTTTGCCATCCGTGAAGCATTGGAAAAGAATGAACTGATTGCCATCCATGGCGATCGTTTTTTGCCGGGATCGAAAACCATTACCATGAACTTGATGGGTTACGAAGCCGACTTTCCTGCCGGGCCTTTCAGTCTGGCCATCAAGTACAACAAACCCATGACGTTTATCTCTGCCATCAGAAAGCCAAAAACCCATTATCATTTCTTTGCCTCATCCCCCAAAACCTATCCATCCCAAAGGGCATTATTTGAACTTTCGTTAAATTCCGCACTTAGCGATTACATATTATTTTTAACACAAACCATCCGTCAACACCCTGAACAATGGTTTAATTACTATTACTTTTGGAAATAAACTTTGCATCATGAAAATAACTTTCGGCAACGACAATAAAACCGCTTTACAAGCCAAGTTCGATGCGCAGAAGATTGCATTTGGTCCCATTATGTTTCAGGCGGCGAAAGCATTACGCGATTTCGGAATATTAGAATACCTGCTTAAAAACCGTCGGTCAGGAGCAACGACAGAGGAGATAGCGAAGGAACTCGGGTTGTCGGTTTACGGGGTAAAAGTGCTGCTCGAAGCCGGGTTAAGCCTTGAAATGGTACAGGTAGTGGAAGATCAATTCACCCTCACCAAAACTGGTTACTTTTTACTTAGGGACGAGCTCTCGAGGGTCAATATGGATTTTGTTAATGATGTAAACTACTTGGGAATGTTTCAGCTTCAGGAATCCATTTTAAAGGGCAAACCAGCCGGTTTGTCGGTGTTTGGCGATTGGAATACAGTATATGAAGCCCTGGCTGAATTGCCAAGAAAGGTGCGCAAAAGCTGGTTTGCTTTCGACCACTTTTATTCTGATTATGCCTTTCCTGAAGTGCTGCCATCTATTTTTGCTGCAAATCCAAAAAAAATGCTGGATGTGGGAGGTAATACAGGTAAATTCTCAATCTTCTGCGCACAGAACAATCCGGATATTTTCCTTACCATTCTTGATCTTCCAGGTCAGGTGGCCGAAGCCTCAAAGAACATTGAGGAAGCCGGTTTTTCGTCCAGGATTTCAACCCATGCGCTTAACTTACTGGATGGAGGCATCCCATTTCCAACAGGATATGATGCCATTTGGATGAGCCAGTTCCTGGATTGCTTTTCACAGGAAGAAATCCTGAGCCTGCTCCAACGCTCCTACAATGCCCTTGACGAAAACGGATCGTTGTTTATACTTGAAACTTATTGGGACCGGCAAGCATTCGAGGCATCTACCTACAGCCTGCATGGAACCTCGCTTTATTTTACAGCCCTGGCAAATGGTAATAGCCAGATGTACCATTCAAGGGATATGATGGCTTTGGTTGAAAAATCAGGGTTGAAAATCGACAGGATTATTGACGATATTGGCATTAGCCATACCTTGTTTCAGTGTTCAAGAAAATAGAAAAAGCTGCCTTGAGGCAGCTTTCTATTTTTTTTAAGTGCTTGCGGTTTAATACTCTTCTTCATTAAAAAAGAAATCTTCTTTTGTGGGATAGTCAGGCCATAGATCTTCAATTCGGTCGTACACCTCACCCTCATCCTCAATTTCTATCAGATTTTCGACCACTTCACTAGGCGCACCTGTGCGAACGGCCCATTCAACAAGCTCCTCTTTGGTTGCTGGCCAAGGGGCATCCTCAAGTTTTGAGGCCAACTCTAAAGTCCAATACATCTTCTTCCCGGTTTAGTTAATATTTTTGCAAAAATAATTTTTTTTTTATCTATTCCAACCTTTTTCTTTTGGCAGCTGTCTTTTGCTAAAATCTCGGTTTCCAAAGGGTTTCCACGGCTCCCTCGTCATGCGAAATCCTGCGCGACAATACAAACAGATAATCGGACAACCGATTCAGGTATTTAATGTTTAACAGATCAACCGAATCAACGCGAGCCAGCTTGATCACCAGGCGTTCGGCACGTCGGCAAACTGTACGGGCAATATGACAATAGGAAACCACGGTATGACCACCTGAAAGGATAAACGAACTTAAATCCGCCAATCCCTCATTCATTATATCAATCTGATTTTCAAGAAATACCACATCCTTTTCGTGTAAAACAGGCAGGGGGTTTGTCAAATCGGTTCCATCGTGTGCCAGAAGCGATTCGATAGTGAAAAGCCGATCCTGTATCTCGATCAACACCGACATCCAGTATGATGCCGCCTCCTGGTCGCGGATCAAACCAATCCACGAGACCACTTCATCAACGGTTCCATAACATTCAATCCTCAAATTGTCTTTCGTTACACGGCTTCCCCCTATCAGCGAGGTCTCCCCTGCATCCCCTGTTTTTGTATATATTTTCCAATTGTTGCTCATCCCTATTCAATTAACAAAAAAATTAGCCTCATCCAACCTCATCCACCAATTGGTAATCCTTAATCGTTTTAATATGCTTATTCTGCACATCCGAAGCAATTTCACCATCAATCATGCGAATAATCCGATGCGCATGCAAGGCGATGTCCTCCTCATGGGTGACCACGATGATGGTGTTTCCCAATCGGTGGATTTCTTCCAGCAACCCCATGATTTCGATAGAGGTTCTGGAATCCAGGTTACCGGTAGGTTCGTCAGCCAACACGATGGACGGGTTGTTGACCAGAGCACGAGCGATGGCTACCCGCTGCCTTTGTCCACCCGACAATTCGTTGGGACGGTGGGTCATCCTATCTGAAAGCTGCACCTGATTTAATGCCAGTTCCGCCATTTGCAAGCGTTGATGTTTGTTTTTACCCGCATAAATTAACGGCAGCATCACATTTTCGAGGGCCGTGGATCGGGGAAGCAAATTAAAGGTCTGAAAAATAAACCCGATTTCCTTGTTCCTTACATCGGCCAATTCGTTGTCCGTCATCTTACTTACATCTACACCATTCAGAAAATAACTTCCCGAAGTGGAGGTATCCAAACATCCCAATAAATTCATCATGGTTGATTTACCCGATCCCGATGGACCCATTAAAGCGACAAACTCATTTTGATAAATTGATAAGTCGATATTGCGCAAAGCCTTAACGGTTTCTGTTCCTACCTGATAGTACCTACAAACCTGTTTTAAATTGATGATTTCCTTTTTCATATACATTCATCTAATACCAGAGTGCCAAAACTACTCATTTACCTGATTGTACCCAACAATTAATACCGAATTATGAAGTCCTGTTTTTGAATCCCTTTTCTAAAAAATACCATGCCAAACCAAAACAAATCGATGGTGAGTGAAACCGCATCCTCTTTTTTAATCTCCTTCCAGGCGGCTTCCATTCCTGGCGACCAGTGGATATCATCAAAAATAAATACCGATAATTCATTGGAAAGAGGCAAACAACGATAAAAATAACTTAAAGTTGGTTCTTTACGGTGATTCCCATCAAAGAAAACAAAATCAAGCTGATCGAGTTGCTGCAAAACCGATGGGAGCAATGCATCAAAATCGCCAACCAATACCTGAATGCCCGACAGCTTTAAATCACCAAAAACGGTTTCAGCCACGGCAGCCAATCCAGAGCATCCCTCCATGGTGATCATCCTGGAACCCGGATGGGCCATTTTTAAATAGGATCCGCTTACCCCTGCCGCGGTACCAAACTCCAGCAATGTGCGTGGTTTAAAATGCCTTACCAGGCGATATAACATTTCGAGTTGCTGTTTTCGGTGACTACGGAGTTTTACCAATTTCCCAACCGGGTGAACCGAAGTTGAGTATTTCTTCTCGCCGGCTCCGGTTCCGAAATCAACGGTCTCAATCAGATTGGTATTCTCTAAAAGGCTTTTTCGTACCGAATCAAGAACCTGGTAATCCTGATATTGAGTGGGATCGCGAAGCACCTCTTGAACCAATTGATATACAAAAGGCGAATGGATGGTATACCGGGTTTTTGAAGTGAAGAGGTAACTTAAGTAGCGCCGTGCCAGAAATATCAATTTTATCATGGAACAAATTTCTTTTTAATGAAAAGCCACTTTATTAACATAAAATACCGTCCTCATATCCTGATTGTTTAGTGACCGATTCCGAATGGTTTGTTCACCATAGATTAAATAGTACTGCCCAAACCAGGGGATGATGAAATTATCTTCGTCTTTAGTTATCCTGTCACGTACAAATGAGGCAGCAATCGGGCTGCTATCGGCACTCACATTGGTAGAGCCTTGTATGGTTTTTGAAAAAAGTTTCCCTTCATTTACATAACCAATGGTAAGCAAAGGGCCATCGGGTACTAAAATTGAATGCCTTCTCAATTTGTATGTCAGCACATTATTGATTACAAACTCATTATCCCAAATCAATTTGCCTTCCTCAGAAAAAGAAGCCACCAGTACATCATAATATTGATACCCAGTAAAAACAGAATAAGTACGCGGATAAGGGCGTCCATAGTAATCATATTCCATTCTGGTTTCTATTTGATATTGTGGTTTATACACTTCGGTTGAAAGGATATACTCTCCACCTGACATCATGGCAACCGGCTGAGTAAGATGAAAATAAGCTGTCAGCACTTTGAGTTTCTCTTTTTCACCGGTTGAATCGTTTACCACGCGCGCATTTACAATTTCACGTGCTTGCATGGTGCCCTGGATATTTGTAAATGTCATAAAGTCATAAAAGTGAAGGGATGCTTGTTTATCGTCCTTAAATTTCAGAAAAAAGTAACCCGCACTTTTTGCTTCCTCTGTGGCTTCCAAATCTTTAAGCGAAGCCATCCGTCCGGTAATTAAATCATAGGTACCCAGCACAACCAACTCACCACCTTTTTTTGGGAAAAATATGAAATCGCGCAACATCTTCATGCTTTCCGGATTCTCAACGGTAAGTTCTTTTAACAGGATTCCCTTTGGTGTGTAGAACCTCAACACATCATTCAGGTAACGGCCATTGCTAACCACTTTTGTGGAAACAATAAACTGGTCTTCTTCCTTGTCAATCGCCAACTGGATAATAGAACTCGGGGCATCTTCGAACAGGTGAACAGGCACTACCTCCCCATCTATCAAACTCACCATTACCAAATCGGAGGCATTCTTGTGTAGGTTTAAGGCGATGCAGGCGGTGTTGTCAATCACATCAAAACCAGCAATTTTGGCCTTTTCGGGAATGGTTCCCGAAATCAAGGTGAACGCCTGTGTTTTTGAGTCATAGGTTACAATCTCGTAGAAGTCAAAATCTTTCTTCGACTTTCCTGTATTCCTGAATAACAAATGAATTCTTTTGCCATTCACCCTGGAATGAACAAATTCCACATGATCGTTTATGGCAACAAATTTGAGCCATTGTTGGTTGAGCAAATCATCAAAAAGACCAAAATACCAATTCCGTTCACCCTCTTTGCTAACTTCACCGCTGGCATAAAAAATGAGTGCACCATGTTGTCCGATGGGTTCCAAATGATAACTATCCGCATCTGCATCAGCAGGTATTTCAAGGCGTACCGACTTAACTTCCTGAGATGAAACATGTAGTGAAATACACACGAGTAATATTGACAAAACCATTCTCATGATGATCGCATTTGTTTGTGGTAACGAAATTAGACGATTAAAAGTATAAAAAAAAACAGGAAGATTAACCAAAATTCATACCAACAAAAAGCCCGCTCTTTTTCAAGGGCGGGCCTGTATGTATCAATCTTACAAACTATTTAACCATCAAACGATTAACGGCTGTAGTTCCATTTTTGTAGTCAATTTTAACCAAATACATACCATTGGTCAAGTCGGTGAGTGCAATTGGATTTGCCCCTTTCACCACCGGAACAGTTTTAACAGTTTGTCCCATCAGGTTAATGATCATGACCTGAGCATCTTCATCTGCTAACACAGTAACCTGATTGGATGCAGGGTTTGGATATACCACAAGGTCAACGACGTCATTTTGCTGAATGCCTGTCTTCAGAACACCCATAACCAAACAATTGGTCACCTCCCAGGTGGCTGATTCAATATCTGTCGAAGTAAACTTATAAGCCAGATAGAAGGAAGAAGAAGCATAAGCATCCAGGGAGACATCACCCGATTCAACCCACAGGAAGGAGAGTCCTGACCAGTCAGCCTGATCGGTAATTTCAATCCAGGTAAAATCATTTGGATCGCCAGCTCCATCGTAATCCTGCGAATAGTATAACTGCAATGCAGGCCCGGAATAATTGGCCGCAGTGCTAAAACTAAAGTTGATATCTTCATAAAGATCCAGATCCATCTGAGGCGAAATCAACCAATCTTCATTGGCGAAGGCAACACCTGCATATCCGCTCATTTTGGCGAAAGTGATACCACCATAGCTTGATCCTATCCATACCTGTTCTCCCAGTACATTATAAGGGATCCAAACGCCTAGTCCTGTGGCAAAATCTTCAAAACTGATTACCGTAGCATTTACGGTAGTAGCAGTTGCCACAGGAACGGTTCCATCAGTTTTATAATCAATATTGGCACCAGCATTGGTATAGGGGTAGATGTAAAATGAATACTCCATTGAGCCCAGTAAAGTGGAGAAAACAGCTGCTTCCACACCATAATTTACATTAATAGTTGCAATTCCATCCGACCAGTCAAGGTCTTCAGCCACCGGAACACCATCCACAGGAGCCGTTGCGGTTACACCCGGCTTTACTCCCTGAATCAGATAGGCTCTTGGCAGCTGAGCTCCTATGGCATCAGTCCAGCTTAAGTTAATGCTTAATTCATTGGCTATGGCATTAAAAGCGGTTGGGTAATTGGTTGGTTCCGGATCGAGAGAACCGCCAAAACTCTGACTGTTATTTACATTTCCCTGTGTGGAAGCGGCCGGCATCTGCCAGGCAAAATCTTCATAGGACGTTCCAACTCCCAGCAATTGCAATGATTCGCCAACCGGAGCGCTGTCTTCAGTAACTCCCATATCAGTAGAAGTAAGACCAACTGCTGGTCCGTCTGTTGCAGTTAAAGTACCTTCATAACTCAGAAATTGACCTGAAATTACTGTTCCCTGATAGCTTAATGAAAGTCCATCGGGTGCCCCATTCTGGATACTGGCAGGCATCCAGGTATAAATGGTAAAGTTGCCAGATACAGTGCCTACTGTAAAATTATCTACCGTTTGGCTGTCATATAAACCACCACTGTTTCCATTGTATAAGGTAATTGCAAAATCAGACAAAGCATAACTTCCCGGATTTTCAATCACAATCTCAACAAACTCACCAGCGTCGGTTCCAATATTGTCGTAATGAAGTTCGTTAATCCAGGCATTTTGTGCCTGGGCAACTCCAAATCCAAAGAGTAGTGCAACCAGGGCGAAGGAAAAATATTTTTTTTTCATGATAATCGATATTTTCGTATTAAAGTTTATTTCATTAATAACCAGGCATTCCTACTAAAGTATAAATGCCTGGTTATTGATTTATTTATTCATAAATAAATTGTTAGTAGACTAACAATTTCTTAACCAACGATTGTTTTGACATCTGATCCTGAATCCGGATAAAATACAATCCCTTTTCCAATCCGGTCAGGTTAAATTCTGACCCGGAAACTGCATGTTCGTTGAAAACCACTTTACCTGTGATGTCAGTAACCATGATTGCAGCATCGGCGATGCCTGGCATATTGATGGTAAAGAGTCCGTCAGTTGGATTAGGATATACCGTAACTGATTCAGATTGATTGTCGCTGATACCGGTAATCAGGATGGTAACCACATTCGATGGACCAGACTCACCTTCTGTGTAAACAGAGGTAACATAATAATCGTGTGTGCCAATAGCAGGCATTGGATCATGATAGGTAGTTTCTGTTACAAGAGCAGAGTTGATCTGAACATCATCGCGATAAACATTGAATCCAAGCAATTCGGCTGCTATGCTACGTGAGGATTTCACAGTTGCAGCCGGATGTGAATTTGGTTGTGTAGTGAAACTGATATTTTTAATTGCTTTGCCAATCACGGGTTGGGTTGGGTTATAAGCGATGGTAGATTTGGTAGCTCCAATGGTGAAATCATCTACCAGAAGAATAAATGCGTCATTTGAAACACACTGAATCCCAACGTATACATTCTGTCCTGCATAAGCACTCAGATCATATGAAAATTCGGCCCAATCGGCAACAGGAGCCTCAACATAAGCACCTTCCGAAATGATGGTGAAATCAGAAGGGTTGAGCCCGGTGGTTGAAACACCCACTTTAAACCTTTCGAGTCCGTATTGATCGGTATAAGATTTTGCCCAGAATTTCAGCATAAAACCATCGGCAATATTTACTTCAGGAGTTATGAGCCAGTCGTTATTTGGTGGTGCTGTAGCGGCAAAGCACGCTGCCAGTTTATCACCTGAATGCGGAATAATGTCTGTAACGGCAGGAGTTGTCTGCGATGGGTTGAAGATGATGAATGACTGTTCAGAATAAACATTTGGCCAGTCAATACCTGTCATTCCATAGGTGGGGCTACCGTCAACATCCAGATTTGTCCAGGGGGCAAAATCAATCACAAAATCTTCGTATGATTCAAAATCATCTGAAAAACCTTCTGAAACTGTACCATTCCAGGAGAGTTGCACGTCATCAAATGGACCCACTTCAGCCATCAAATTAAATGGAGCAGGCAATTCTTCAACAGTGATATAATCTGTTTTTAATAATTCAGTGGTGATGGTACCATCAGACACTGAAAGGGTTACATCCCAAGAACCCACCTCATTGTAAAAAATAGCGGGTGGTGTTTGTCCATCCCAGGTATCAGGAGTTCCACCTTCAAATATCCATGTCCATTGAGTTATTGAACCAAACGAAAGATCGGTAAACACGACACTTCCACCAAGCCCAACCTGAGTTGGCGCACCAGAAAAATCAACAAGTATGGCATCGTCGCATGCCATCCCGGGAGTTGCCCAGATACTATCACCGGCAACATTTATGGCAGCGAAATGTATGGAATGTGTCCAGTTTTCAGCAATAGCATTGTCTACGTTAGGATTACAAAGCGTTAATGATGGACCGTATCCATCAGCCAAAGTATCCCACGGTAATGCATCGCTAAATGATACATAATCAACCACATTGCCTAAAGCATCCTGCAATTCGAGTTCTTCACCACTATTGCTCAATGCTCCACTGGTCCATTGCTCTGCAGTTACACCAAAGGTCGACAGCATGGCAGCTGAGTTAATTGAAACCAACACATACGATTCAGGTAAGATGGTGATGGCCGGAAAAATAAAATCGACTCCTTTTGAAAAAATGAAACCTGTTAAATCGATCGCATCAGCACCATTGTTATAAAGTTCGATGAACTCTAAAGAATCGTTTCCTGATTCAGGCGGATTGTACATGATTTCGGTAATTACAATCTCAGGAACAATAACTTGTGCAGTAATTGAGAAGTAATCATCGCTTTCATCAGATGGACTGCCGCCGGTGGTTTCGGAGATTAAAATCTTATAATCGGTTGCGGGGTCAACGGTAGAAAACACGTTCCAGGTAAACGATTGATTTGCAACCGGTAGATTTGATACCAGGAGAATCGGATTCTGTCCTTCTCTAATAAGATTGATATCAACACTTCCATCCCAACCTTCAACTGTCCAGGTAATAACATAGCTGCTTCCCTGTTCGATGGTTTCGCCACCATTGGGAGTTACAATATTAATCGGGAAGTTTATTGTGCCAGGGGTACCGCCATCTTCGTTACTGCCTCTCCAGCTTTCTGGTAAAGCATTATCCAGATCGGGGTGAAACAACGAAAGAGATGGTCCATAACCGTCAGGGCTGGTTGGCCATGGGTCACTATCACCAAAACTGACGATATCAATTAAAATACCACTTGCATTGTATAACCGAACTACATCGTTTGTATTGGTAAAATTAAAGTTACCGCTTCCATCATAATCAGGTGTAAATGGGAAAGCACCACTAGTAGCTACTTCAATGGTAAAATAACCATAAGCATCAATGGTATAACCTGCAGGAATGGTGATGGGCGTGTGAACAGCATCATTATCAAGCAGTTTCCAGTTTTCCAGACTCATTGGCTGATCTGTATTGTTGTATAATTCAACCCACTCTTCGTCAGAGCCAGTAGAGTTATACATAATTTCATTAATCACCAGTGCCGGTGTAACAGGAACTGTCCAACTCAAAGTCTGAGGAGTTTGGTTAGGAACTGTAAATCCCCAGTTACCGGCAATCCAGTTACCTTCCGAATCGTTTACACCCCATTCCCATGAATTGGCTCCGCCATCTACAACAAGTTCTTGTTGGCAGGTCCAGATATGGTCACCTGCTAGGGCATCACCATTAGTTCCATCATCATAAAAAGCAGAATGCTCTGCTCCACCTCCCCAGCTTGGGTCGTACTGTCCATTGGCATCCCAACTTCCTTTGAGGGCAAAACCATCGTAGTTTTTACCAGTAGCATCATCAACAATAAAAGTGATTAATGCTGTTGGTGGTGGTGGGCCGCTGATGGTGGTAGTGTTGTTAGGAAAGTCATAAGTAAAAGTGGTAGGGTTAACGCCATCTGTAATAAAAGATACATTTCCTCCGGTGCTTTGATCCCAGTTGTGATTTAATGTAACCTTGCCTTGATAATTCCCGGCTGGAATCGTTAACACCAAGGTGAAGATGTCATCACCTTCGGGGTCACTCATTTCACCCATCAATTCAGTTGGATCCCAGTTTGAACCACCAATAGCCGTAAAAAAGTCTCCTGCCACAACAGGAAGCGTATGCGAAACCAGGTTTGCATCATAGTTGTATTTCCAGGTAATATCGGTGGTTGCAGCAAGTGTAATCACCTGGTTGTTACCAGGATACCAGTTACCATCTTCAACTACTTTGTATTCATTTGTTCCGGCATCCAGGCTATGGGTAAGTTCTGCCAATCCATTTGCATTTAAAGTCAAAGCGTATGCAGGATCGGCTGAATTCCATCCGTTGAAGGAACCAGCAATATTTATTTGAAGATTAAAGTCACCCGAAACAGTAATATTGTCCACTTCCCACGTTGATGCACCAGTAGTAGTGCTGAGGTATTTAAATGCAATGTAAGTTGCAGCTCCAACATTTGCATTGATGTCGACAGTACCTGCATCAATAAACGACCAACTACCTGTTGCAGGAAATGTAAACTGACTGGTTAGATCGGTCCATGTAAAACTATTAGGATTCCCTGTTCCATCATAATTGGTCGAAATCAGCACGGATAATCCTGCATTGTCGGCGTAGTTTCGAGCATGGTCGAACGAAAGGGTAATATTGGTATAATTTGTACAATTGATTGCATTGGTAATTAACCAGTCTTCGTTGTCCTGCGCGCCACCATCATAGCCATTCATGGCAGAACATCCCGGAGGGTTACCGAAAGCAGCATATCCCCACACCTGGGCTCCAATAACACTAAAAGTGGTAGTTTGACCGAGATCGGCATCAAAAGGCTCATAATAAATGGCAACAGGTACCGGAGGAGCAACTCCGCCAATACTTTGGTTGTTATTTTCCAAACCCGGAGTTTCGGCTAATGAATTTTGCCAGGCAAAATCACTGTATATGGTTCCGCCTCCGCCTAATTGCAACGACTCTCCTGGGCCGGCACCTCCTTCTGAAACGCCAATGTCAGTTGATGTAAGGCCAGATGCAGGTCCATTAGTCGCAACGATGGTGCCTTCATAGCTCAAAAACTGTCCCGGGATCAGGACGGCCTGATAACTTAAAGAAAGACCATCAGGAGCTCCATTTTGGATGCCATTTACCGGATATACATAAGTATAAAAAGTGAAATTACCTATGGTAGATCCAACTGTAAAGGCATCTAATGTTTTAGTATTATAGGTAACACCCCCATTTCCGTTATATAAGTCAACAGAAAAATCCGACAAAGCATAGCTACCCGGGTTCTCGATAACTACCTCCACAAATTCGTTCACATCAGTGCCTGAATTATCGTAATGCAACTCGTTAATCCAGGCATTTTGTGCCATAATGGTTGGCATTGCAGCTGATAATGCAATTAGCAGCGTAAACACCTTTAAAAACGTAAATAAATTTCTCATAATAAATTAGTTTAATGTTTATTGTATTGTTGTTAATTTACAAAATTATGTATGATAAAATATCCCATGTTTACCTATTCATTAACTGATTATTAATAATCGGATTGAATAATAGAAACGAGCCGACTAAGTTAATAAAAAAACCATACGCTTTACGGCATTTCATAAAAATGTGAACGTAAACAAATGTCAAAAAAAAAAGCCACCCGCAGGGATGGCTTTTTTTACAATCTGAATTTCTATTTTTCGTCAACTTCCTCAAAGTCAACGTCAGTAACCTCATCATCACCTGATTTTTTAGAAGAACCATCCTGCCCACCGGGTGCGGCACCGGGCTGTTCCTGTTGAGGATTGCCCTGGGTTCCCTTGTACATTTCTTCGCTGGCCTTTTGCCAAACAGCATTGAGCCGTTCCATTGCTGCGTCCACCGAGTTTAAATCCTGAGATTTGTGAGCGTTGCGGAGTTGTTCGAGTGCGGTTTCAATTTCTGATTTTTTATCGGCAGGTACCTTGTCACCAAACTCTTTCAATTGCTTTTCAGTTTGAAAAATAAGTGCATCAGCTGAGTTGAGTTTGTCAACCCGTTCACGCTCTTTTCTATCTGAATCTGCGTTTGCTTCGGCTTCAGCTTTCATTCTTTTAATTTCTTCATCCGACAAACCTGAAGAGGCTTCAATTCGAATACTCTGGGTTTTACCGGAAGCCTTGTCTTTGGCCGAAACATTCAATATTCCATTGGAGTCGATATCAAAAGTAACCTCAATTTGTGGAATTCCCCGGGGTGCAGGTGGTATACCATCGAGGTGGAAACGTCCGATGCTTTTATTTTGGTTGGCCATGGGACGTTCGCCCTGTAAGATATGGATTTCAACAGAAGGTTGGTTATCAGAAGCTGTTGAGAACACTTCTGATTTCTTGGTAGGAATCGTGGTGTTTGCTTCGATCAACTTGGTCATTACGCCTCCCATTGTTTCGATACCCAAAGTAAGTGGGGTGACATCAAGTAACAGAACATCCTTAACTTCTCCGGTTAAAACACCACCCTGAATGGCAGCACCCAAGGCAACGACTTCGTCAGGATTAACGCCTTTTGAAGGCTCTTTTCCAAAAATTTTCTTGACCAATTCCTGAATGGCAGGAATACGGGTTGATCCTCCCACCAGAATTACCTCATCTATGTCGGCTACATTTAAGCCGGCATCGCGGATAGCATCTTCACAAGGTTTGATAGTGGCGTGGATCAATTTGTCGGCCAACTGCTCAAATTTAGAACGGGAGAGTTTCTTCACCAGGTGCTTTGGGACACCATCCACAGGCATAATATAGGGTAGGTTGATTTCAGTTTCGGTTGCACTCGAAAGCTCGATTTTTGCCTTTTCAGCAGCTTCTTTCAAACGTTGCAATGCCATGGGGTCTCTTTTTAAATCGAGGCCTTCGTCTTTTTTAAATTCATCGGCCAACCAATCGATGATGGTCTGGTCGAAATCATCACCACCCAGGTGGGTATTCCCGTTGGTCGATTTTACTTCAAAAACCCCGTCACCCAATTCCAGGATTGAAATATCAAATGTACCTCCGCCCAAGTCATAAACAGCTATTTTCGAGTCTTCTTTCTTTTTATCCAGTCCATAAGCCAGGGCTGCTGCTGTAGGCTCATTGATGATTCTTCTAACAATCAATCCTGCAATTTCACCGGCTTCTTTGGTAGCCTGACGTTCTGAATCGTCAAAATAAGCAGGCACTGTAATCACCGCTTCGGTAACGGCATGACCTAAATAATCCTCAGCCGTTTTTTTCATTTTCTGAAGTACCATGGCTGATATTTCCTGAGGTGAATATTCTCTGTCTTCAATTTTAACGCGAGGGGTTTCATTATCCCCTTTAATTACTTTATATGAAGCCCGTTTAATTTCGCCACTCATTTCGTTGAACTTGTTGCCCATGAATCGTTTGATCGAAGAAACGGTTCTCGTTGGATTAGTAATGGCTTGTCGTTTGGCAGGATCTCCAACTTTGCGTTCGCCGTTATCAGTAAAAGCTACAATTGAAGGCGTTGTACGGCGTCCTTCACTATTAGGAATAACAACCGGCTCATTGCCTTCCATTACGGCTACGCAAGAGTTGGTTGTTCCCAGGTCAATTCCAATTATTTTTCCCATGTTATTTTATTTTTGGTTCTATCTACGTTTTCTTGCCAGACTCAATCATTGTGCCAAAACAAGGTAAACACAAATGAGCCATTTTAACTGCGTCCCTTTTATTATCCTCAAAAAATAGGTATGTTATTGAATACATGAATATTAGTCATTATAAAAACAATGTCCTAAATTGCATTGTATCATCTCCACAGTGACAAAAAGGCAGCATGACGTAAGTAAACTTCGTGAGAAAGGATCAATCAGGCAAGGGGACTAAGTCACTATTGTGGCAGCTTAAAACCGAGGTCATATTTGTTGACCAAATCACTCTCGGTAAGCACGGCAAGCCGGATAGATTTTATGGAATTATGCCGGGAGGCAAAAATACCTATGGCTCCATCCATATTGGTATACAAGGGGACTTCTTCAAGCAAACTGCCAGAAGCGCCATTTATATCGAGAAATGTTTGCAGCACCTGCGACCCGGCTGCAATGTGAATATCTACCAATCCGGCCCAGCGCTGCACATTAGGAATTGATTTGATCGTGTCTTTGAGCATGTTAAAAAAGTTGAGACCTGAGTAGGATATCGACATATCTTCATTGCCTGCTACGGTATTGGATACCCGTGTACCTAAGAACCAATCAACAGTTTTTAATAAGGTATCTGATGTACCAGGCAATAGCTCTTTATAATTGAAGGTGAAGGCTACTTCGTAACGCTTCCCGTTTTTAATCGATTTCCATTTTACTTCGGGATCGGCTAACGCAGGATTGGTGGGAAATGAAATGCGGTTAACCGGGTAGCTCACCGAAAAATTAGGGATTAAAGGCGTTTCTCCTTGTATCAATTTTCCTTTGTTATCAATCGTTAGCCGATAGGTATAATCGGCAAGCAATTTTTCGGCGGTGTAATACATCAACTGATTGGGCCCGTAAAAAGGATGCAAAACAACGGTATCTCCGGCATCGTCAACAATATATTCTGTAGTTTGTTTGTTGTGAATGGTCATTGTATCAAGTACAACAGGAGGTAGTTCATCACTACCGGCTTTTGTACCAATTAGCTGGACAGAAAGTTTGTAGGGATAATTGCTTGAATCAGGATTCGTTGCAATTAAAATAGCGTTGCCCGGTCCGGCAAAGGCTTTTGTTATTTTAATCCATGTGGTATCGTCAGCTATATCGGCTATTCCATAAACAATGGTGATGTCTTTATAATCGGCATACATATCAACATCAGTGGAACAACTGCCAAAAAAAATGAGCATTAACGAAAAAAGGCAACCAATGGTATATTTATTCATTTTTCAGGATTTTTCGATGATATTTAAACGAACAAAAGTACGATTTATTCTGCTGGCACGAAAAAGTATTGAGCCAATTTGATTGGGTGTATGCCACAAAAAAATCCCGGCTTGAACAATCAAACCGGGAATGCAATAAAAACCTTGTATCGCACTAATCTATTGTCCAGGTTCCTCCGCCGGTTAACAGATCGTCGACGCACTTTATTTTCGAGGTTTTTTTCTCACGTTCGATGGATTCATACATAGCTTCTTCAAGGGTTTCGGCAGCCACTGAGCGAATAACACCAAGAGCGGCAGGTAATTCAGGCGGAGCCATGTTAGCAAGCATCAGGTGAATACCCGGATCAGGATCAGAAGGATCATGTACCAACAAATCTGCTTCGGTAATGCCATCTTTGCCAATTTCCACTACAACGAGTTTGGTGCCTCTCAACACGATACCCTTGTCAAGGTCAGCACCAAAAATCATCGGTTTTCCGGCTTCGAGTACAATTTGGCTGTCGTCCTTGGTTTCACGTCCGGTAATAAGGGCGTGTACCTGGTTATTAAAAATGACGCAGTTGGCTAGTATCTCAATAATGGAGGTACCTTTGTGTTCTGCGGCCTGGCGAAAAACCTGGGTCATTAGTTTAAGATTGGTATCCACTACTCTTGCAAAAAATTTACCGCGAGCACCAATCACCAGTTCACCCGGATTAAAGGGAGTTTCGAAGGTTCCCTGGGGCGAGGTCTTGGTTTTAGAACCTTTGGGTGTTGTAGGTGAATATTGACCTTTAGTTAGCCCATAGATTTTATTATTAAACATCAGGTAATTGATATCAAGGTTACGGCGGGCAATGTGAATGAAATGGTTACCTCCAATCGCCATTGAGTCTCCATCTCCTGAGATCATCCAAACGCTTAGTTTTGGGTTTGACAGTTTTACACCTGTTGCCAGTACGGCGGCACGTCCATGGATCCCGTGAAAACCATAGGTGTTCATATAATAGGGAAACCTTGAAGAGCAACCGATACCCGATACCACCACAAAATCTTCCTTGGGAATACCTATTTCGGGAAATACATTTTCAATTGATTTCAAAATCGCATGGTCACCACAACCAGGGCACCATTTTACCATTTGATCGCTTCCAAAATCTTCTTTCGACAAGATTAATTTCTTAGTATCTATCGTATTTTCCATTTTATAAATCGTTTAAGAGTTCATTAACCTTATCTTTCAATTCAGCTACCATAAAAGGCAATCCTTGTATTTTATTATATTGAAGATAGTTAAATTCAGGAATTTGCATGCGTAGATAGTTTACAAACTGCCCAAGGTTAATTTCGCATACCACAATTTTCTTGTACCCAGAAAGAATTTCCCGGGTGTTTCGCGGAAGTGGCATGATGTATTTAAAATGGGTCAGGCTAACCGATTTACCTTCGTTTCTCAGTTCTTCAAGGGCCGTGAGCATCACACCATAGGTTCCACCCCAGCTCACCATCAACACATCGGAATGATCGTCACCTATGACTTCCTGTTCAGGAATATAATTGGCTACTCTGTTCACTTTTTCTTGTCTGAGCTCGCACATCAACTGGTGATTCTTTGGATCGGAAGACACATTTCCAAAAACATTGTCCTTTTCGAGGCCACCCAGTCGGTGTCGCAAGCCCGGAGTACCGGGAAGTGCCCAACGACGGCTTAACTTTTCAAGATCGCGTTTATAAGGTTTATAATCAGGATCGTTGGCTGGAACGATAGGTGGTATAATGGGTAGCAAATCGGCCACCTTTGGAATTTGAAACACTTCAGATCCATTGGCAATGGATCCATCGGTCAACAATATGACCGGGGTCATGTGTTCAAGTGCCAGTTTGCTGGCTTCATAGGCAGCATAAAAACAATCTACGGGGCTCAAAGCTGCCATGACGATAACAGGCGCTTCCCCATTGCGTCCGAACAGAGCCTGGTATAAATCTGATTGTTCTGATTTAGTTGGCAATCCCGTTGAAGGGCCTCCCCGTTGCACATCGATGATGACGATAGGAAGCTCAGTAATAACAGCCAATCCAATGGCTTCGCTTTTTAGCGACAGACCTGGCCCCGAGGTGGTGGTTACTGCCAAGGATCCTGTAAAAGAGGCACCAATACTTGAAACAATTCCTGCAATTTCGTCTTCGGCCTGTAGCGCGATAACAGAAAGCTCTTTATGTTTGGTTAATTCCTGAAGAATTTCAGTAGCCGGAGTGATGGGATATGAACCCAGGAAAATTTTTCGTCCGGAACGTTCTGAAGCGGCCAACAATCCCCAGGCAGTAGCCAGGTTTCCTGTTACATTCCGGTAGAGACCCTTTGCCAAATCAGCAGGTTCTACTTTATAGGTGTTGGCAAAAGCTTCGATGGTATCCCCAAAATAGTAGCCTGCGGTCAATACCGCTTTGTTGGCTTCCACAATTAGTGGATTGGCTTTAAACTTCTGTTCGAAAAATTTAAAAGTGGGTTTATAATCACGGTTGAACATATAAAAAACAATGCCCAAAGCAAACATGTTTTTCGATTTCTGGGCAGTTTTATTATCCAGGTTAAGCGAACTAACCGCTTCTTTGGTCATGGTACCGATGGGTGCCTTTACAACCACATGGCCGGTTAATGTACCGTCTTCGAGTGGATCGCTTTTATAACCGGCTTTCTCCAGATTCTTATCCGTAAAGGTATCGCTGTCAACAATAATAATTGCCTCCCTGGTAATCCAGTTCATGTTGGCCTTCAGCGAGGCCGGGTTCATGGCTACCAACACATCAGCCAAATCGCCGGAGGTATGAATGTCAACCTTACCGAAATGAATTTGAAAGCCTGAAACCCCTGAAACGGTACCTTGAGGTGCCCTGATTTCGGATGGATAATCAGGAAATGTAGCAAAATCATTCCCTGCAAAAGCCGTCGAGTCAGAAAAAAGGCTTCCTGTAAGCTGCATTCCATCCCCTGAATCACCGGCAAAACGAATTACTGCTTTCTTCAATTCAACTACTCTGTCTTTTTTGGATGTCATTAGAAATATTTTTTAAAACAGGTGCAAAATTAAGCTTATTATGATTCGCCAAAACCGCAGAATTTGCCTTTTTTCTTTTTCGGGATATTATCTTAACATACCAAAAACAGTAAGTTTTTATAAATTCTGATTTTCAAGTATATATAAAAACACCCTGTCGTTTCAATTTAACATTTTAATTGCAAAATAGAATTAGACTAAATTACAATGTAAGTTTCTTCATTTATCGATATAATATACTGTTATTCACCGTACTTATAATACAAAATCAACAGAATCAGGGATCTTATCATTGCTGTTACCATTAAAATCAAGCATTTTTAGCCTGTTAATTGTCGAAAACACCAAAAATTGAAATCTTTTTCAACTTGTTTTAATGCAAACTCTGTATATTTGCAACCAGTTTTTTTCAATTAAAGATTAGTATTATGGCTCATAAAATTAATGATGACTGTACAGCTTGCGGAACTTGCATTGATGAATGCCCGGTTGAAGCAATTTCAGAAGGTGATATCTATGTAATTGATCCGGATTTGTGTACAGATTGTGGCGCTTGCGCCGATGTTTGCCCCGTTGAAGCTATTCATCAGGAATAAGAAACATCCATCAAAAACAACTTCCCGGCCGTGAATAGTTTATTGCGGTCGGGTTTTTTTTAGACTTTTTTACTGTTTATAATTAATCTAAATTGCAACGGCAACCAAATAGTTTAATAACTTTGTAAACTAACTAATCCAGCATGGATGATTACAGTTTTTTAAATAGTACCGATCCGGATGTTATCGAATCACTGTACCAGCAGTTTCTTACCGATCGCAATTCAGTTGACAAGGGCTGGCAGGCCTTTTTCATGGGGTTCGATCTGGCTCAAAAAAACTATACGGCTTTAAGTAGTAGCCAAGCCACCTCTGATGAATTCAAGGTGATTAACCTGATTAACGATTATCGTCGACGCGGGCATTTATTTACCAAAACAAACCCTGTAAGGAAAAGGCGAACTTATCTACCCACCCTCGATATCGAGAACTTTGGTCTTACGGAAAAAGACCTGGATCGCACCTTTTATGCCGGTGAAAAAATTAATTTAGGTAAGGCCAAATTGAAAGACATTATTGGTTTTCTGGAAGAAACTTATTGTCGTTCCATAGGAGTTGAATATTTGTTTATCAGGGATTTGGATATAATATTTTGGCTTCAAAACCGATTTGAATCCTCCCGAAATCATCCGAATTATTCGGTAGAAGAAAAAAAGTATATCCTGAGAAAATTATTGCGTGCAGTACACTTTGAAAAATTCTTACAGAAAAAATTCCCCGGACAAAAACGATTTTCCCTTGAAGGAGCCGAATCGCTGATCCCTGCCCTGGATGCCGTCATGGAGAAAGGTTCCGAGCTGGGCATCAAAGAATTTATTATTGGAATGCCACACCGGGGTCGCTTAAACGTGCTGGCCAATATCCTGCGAAAACCTTATCAGGCTATTTTTTCTGAATTTGAAGGGGTAGAATATGATGATGAGGCTCTGTTGGGTGATGTAAAATACCATCTGGGCTATACTATCCAGCGAAAATCGAGTAGTGGCAACGTAGTAAAGCTAACACTCACTCCAAATCCATCGCACCTGGAAGCCGTTGACCCTATTGTTGAGGGGATAACCAGGGCAAAAATCGATGATATTTATCATGGCGACAACAACCAGATTGCACCTATATTAATACATGGCGATGCATCCATTGCCGGGCAAGGGGTTGTTTATGAGGTTATCCAAATGCAGGATCTCAGAGGCTATACCACGGGTGGTACCATTCATTTGGTGGTTAACAACCAGATAGGTTTTACAACAGATTACCTGGATGCCCGTTCAAGTACCTATTGCACTGATGTGGCCAAAACTACACTTTCGCCGGTTTTCCATGTCAATGGGGATGATCCGGAAGCATTGGTTTTTAGTATCCAAATGGCCATGGAATTCAGAAATAAATTTCACAAAGATGTTTTCATCGATATATTATGCTACCGTAGGTATGGCCACAACGAAGGCGATGAACCCCGTTTTACACAACCTGTTTTGTATAAAGCCATCGAAACACATCCCGATGCATATGAGATTTATAAAAATGAATTAATTTCCCAACAAGTTACTACAGAAGAAAATTGTCGGCTTGAAGAGTCCCATTTAAATACGAAGTTGGAAGAAAATCTGGCCAAAGCCGGCTCACATCAGATCACTACAATCCACAGTTTTCTGGCAGACACCTGGAAGGATATTCGCAGGGCTGTAGACGAAGATTTTTTGACCTCTCCCGACACCTCTGTCTTGAATAAGGAAGTTGAGTTGATTACCGAGCGCATCACCGCCTTGCCTGAAGGCAAGAAATTTTTCAGAAAAACAGTTCGGTTACAGGAACAACGCCGCAAATTAGTACTTGACGATAAAACACTGGACTGGGCGATGGGCGAATTGCTGGCCTACGGAAGCCTTGTAAACCAAGGTTATGACGTTCGATTAAGTGGCCAGGATGTTGAAAGGGGAACTTTTTCGCATCGACATGCCGTTTTGAACATCGAAGACTCGGTTGAAAAATATGTTCCTTTAAACCACATCAATTCCGGTCAGGCGAAATTTGAGGTGTACAATTCCAGCCTGTCAGAATATGGAGTCCTTGGTTTTGAATATGGATACTCGCTGGCATCTCCCAACAAACTCACCATTTGGGAAGCACAGTTTGGTGATTTTGCCAACACCGCGCAAGTGATCTTCGACCAGTTTATCAGCAGCGCCGAGGGAAAATGGAATGTGATGAACGACCTGGTGGTATTGCTGCCACATGGTTACGAAGGTCAGGGACCCGAGCATTCCAGCGCACGGATGGAACGTTTCCTGACCCTGGCAGCCGAAAACAACATGCAAATAGCCAACTGCACCACACCCGCCAACTTTTTCCACCTGCTTCGGCGACAGCTACACCGTCCATTCCGAAAACCACTCATTGTATTTACACCAAAAAGTTTACTGCGCCACCCACGATGTGTTTCATCGGTAAACGAACTTACATCGGGTGGATTTAAAGAAATAATTGATGACGAAACGGCAGACCCCAAAAAAGTAAATAAGGTGGTTTATTGTAACGGGAAACTGTTTTACGACCTACTCGCTGAGAAGGAGAAACTAAACAACGACCGCATCGCGTTGGTGCGCATTGAGCAACTATACCCTTTCCCGGTTGAACAGGTTAAAAAGGTAAACGCCCGATACAGCCTGGCAAAAACCTTTATCTGGGCGCAGGAAGAACCTGCCAATATGGGCGCCTGGAACTTCGTTCATGATCTGCTTGGCACGCATTTTCCGGTAAAACTCGTTGCCCGGCCTGCCAGCGGAAGTCCTGCTACAGGTTCCGGAAAATTCCACGTCATCCGCCATCAGAAAATATTGGATAAGGTGATGGGTGAATGCAATTGCCCTTACCTGGAAACTTCATGCGAGATGGTCTGCATCGGCAATAAATGGAAACAATTTGAAAAAGAATTGAAAGACATGCATGTCGATCATGTCGACTCGAAATTCCACTCAGCTGTGAAGCCGTTGACATAATAGGCATACTCATGATGACCCAACTTTTGATATTATACGACTATGATTGTTGAAATAAAAGTACCCAGTCCGGGAGAATCGATTACCGAAGTACAAATTGCCGGTTGGCTGGTGGCCAATGGACAACAGGTAAACACCGATGAGGATGTGGTTGAAATTGACTCAGACAAAGCTACCCTGAGTGTAGCCGCCGGAGCCGAAGGTAAAATTACCATTCTGGTTGAAGAAGGGACTACTGTTAAAGTTAATTCGGTGATTGCCACCATTGATACAGAAACTAAAGGAACTGACACTGAAAAAATTTCACCTCCAAAAAAGCAACATGCTGAAAAAGCAGATGAACCTGCCAAAAAGACCTCACAAGCGAATGAAAAAATAGTTGAACCACTTAAGACTACCGAAACTACCTCGATCGATTTGCACATTTCGCCCCTTGCAAAAAAACTGATGGAAGTCAACCAGGTAACCGAAAATGAGCTCATCAACTTCTACAAAAACTACCGGGTTGGTAAAAAAGATGTTGAATTCTATTTGGAAAACAAAGATCAATCTCCATCAGGGAAACCAGTAGCTCAACAGTTTTCAAATTCATGGTCCGGGAGCCGCGAGAGCAAAAGTACCAACATGAGTCCGTTGCGCAAAAAACTGGCTGCCAGGCTTGTTTCTGTAAAAAATGAGACGGCCATGCTCACCACCTTTAACGAGGTGAACATGACACCGGTGATGGAGTTAAGGAAAAAATACAAAGAAGCCTTTATTAAAAAACACGACATTGGTCTTGGATTTATGTCGTTTTTCACCAAGGCTGTAACCGAAGCCATGGCCTTTTTCCCTCAGGTAAATGCCCGACTTGCTGACGATCAAATTATTCATTACGCCTATGTGGACATCAGTATAGCAGTAAGTGCGCCAAAAGGCCTGGTGGTTCCCGTTATCAGAAATGCAGAAATGCTCAGCCTGGCCGAGCTGGAAATGGCCATCAAAGAATTGGCAACCAAAGCCCGCGACAACAAACTCAGCCTCGAAGAAATGCAGGGTGGCACCTTTACCATTACCAACGGGGGCGTTTTTGGCAGTATGATGTCCACACCCATCATCAATCCGCCACAAAGTGCCATTCTGGGCATGCATAACATTGTGGAAAGGCCTATTGCCGTGAACAGAAAAGTGGAAATTCATCCCATGATGTACATTGCGCTTTCGTACGATCACCGGGTAATCGATGGCCGGGATTCGGTAGGGTTTTTAGTAAAAGTGAAAGAACTGCTAGAACACCCCGAACGTATGCTGTTCGAAAGCCGGCCCCCGGAAGAAATTTTGTTGGGTTTATAAGTCACTTTTCTGCCTTTCTGGCATTTGGGGCATTGCATCCCGCCCTGCTGCTCAGGCGAAACAGCCTGGTAAAACGGTAGCCATTTCTTTAATAATATTAAGCAGGTTTATTTTCGCATATTTTCAAGGATGCACTACCTTTGCAAAAATATTTCTCATGCGTCGTAAAGTTGATTTTTTAGTGATTGGTACCGGCATGGCCGGGCTCATCTATGCCCTTAAGGTAGCCGATCACGGAAGCGTTTGTGTGTTGTCAAAATCCTCCATGGACGACACGGCAACCAGTTATGCTCAGGGCGGAATTGCTGCCGTAATGTATTCACCCGACAATTACGAAAAGCATTTCGAGGATACCATGAAAGCGGGTGTGGGTCACAACAACGAAGAAATTGTCCGCATCACCATCAACGAAGGTACTGAACGGGTAAAAGAATTGATTGAATGGGGAACCCAGTTCGACAAAGAAGATTCCGGTCGGTTTTCACTCGCCAAAGAAGGTGGTCACTCGGAGTTCAGGATATTGCATCACAAAGACAATACAGGCTATGAAATCCAGCGTGCTTTGGATGTGAAAGTGAAAAACCATCCCAACATCACCATTCTGGAAGACTATTTCTCCATCGACCTGATTACCCAACATCACCTGGGAGAACTTGTCAAACAGAGCCACGACAACATCGAGTGTTTCGGTGTTTATGCCCTGAATACGCAGTCGAATCAAATTGAAACCATTCTGGCAAAAACCACCATGATCGCCTCGGGCGGCATGGGCAATATTTACCAAACCACTACCAACCCAACCTTTTCCACCGGTGATGGCATCGCCATGGCCTATCGCGCCAAAGCACGCGTCAGCAACCTGGAATTTGTGCAGTTTCATCCCACCTCTCTGTATAATCCCAACGAGAAGCCTTCATTTTTAATCACTGAAGCCATGCGGGGTGCAGGAGCATTTCTGGTAACAAAAAGCGGCACTCCCTTTATGGACAAATATGACTCAAGAGGTTCGCTGGCACCGCGCGATATTGTGGCCCGTGCCATCGATACTGAGATGAAACTTTCGGGAGATGAGTATGTATTCCTCGACGCACGCCAGATAGATAAAAGAGAAATCCTGAATCACTTCCCAACCATCTATGCCAAATGCCTGAGCATTGGCATCGATATTACAAGGGAACTTATTCCGGTAGTACCGGCAGCACATTATAGTTGCGGTGGAATCAATACCGATGAATTTGGACAAACCAACATTCACCATCTCTATGCAGCAGGTGAAGTGGCCAACACCGGTTTACACGGTGCCAACAGACTGGCATCCAACTCGCTGCTCGAAGCGGCTGTATTTTCGCACCGGGCTGGTGAAAAAGCGGCCAAAGACATTCATCATATTCAGTTTGAAGATCGGGTGCCCGACTGGAACGACGAAGGCATGATATTAAATGAAGAAATGATCCTGATCACACAATCGATAAAGGAATTGCAATCGATCATGTCGAATTACGTGGGGATCGTGCGCTCAAACCTGCGTTTGAAAAGGGCCTTCGACCGACTGAAAATTATTTTTAAAGAAACCGAAGACTTATATAACAACTCATTGCTGTCGGAACCCATCTGC
>PCUL01000066.1:20442-22016 GCA_002771745.1 Bacteroidetes bacterium CG18_big_fil_WC_8_21_14_2_50_41_14 | reverse complement strand
AATATGATTAATGTGGCCTATGTGGTCATCAAATTAGCCATGCAACGTAAGGAAAGCATCGGCCTTCATTACAACGTTGATTATCCTCCATCCGATAACACTAAACGCTAAACCAACAAAATTACCTAGTTATGCCAACGATCAGATCAGTAAAAGGTATCTCACCCAAATGGGGAAACAATTGTTTTATTGCTGATAATGCTACCCTCACGGGAGATGTGGTGATGGGCGATGATTGCAGCGTGTGGTTTAATGCAGTGGTCCGTGGTGATGTGCATAGCATCCGCATTGGCAACAACGTCAATATTCAGGATGGGGCCATTATTCATTGCACCTATCAGAAAGCACCTGTCAGCATTGGAAACAATGTAAGCATTGCCCATGGTGCCATCGTTCACGGATGTACCATCCACGACAATGTGTTGATTGGCATGGGAGCCATTTTGATGGATGGCGTAGTGGTGGAGAGCAATTCGGTGATTGCAGCCGGAGCCCTGATCGCAAAAAACACCGTGGTAAAGTCGGGTTCGGTTTATGCAGGGGTACCGGCAACCCTTATCAAGACTGTTGATACCGCATTGCTGGAAGGTGAAATCCACCGCATTTCGAATAATTATAATATGTATGCCAGTTGGTACGATGAATAAATCGTGAAAAACCACAGAGGCGTAGTTCATCTTATTATCTGTATCGGAATGGTAAAAACCCAGCTTTCTTAAATTGGTCATTTCCTCTTTTATAAAATCCTTATTTTTGCCCGCGTTTAGAATATTTTGATCCTTTAAAACCTACCTCATGAAACCAACCCTCGTTATACTTGCAGCCGGTGTGGGAAGCCGCTACGGCGGAGTGAAACAAATGGATAAGATAGGCCCTTCGGGCGAGAGTATTATTGATTATTCCGTATTCGATGCCATCAGGGCCGGATTTGGAAAAGTGGTATTTGTACTGAACCCCAAAATCATCGATGATTTTAAAGCCATCTTTGAACCCCGGTTGGCCGGAAAGATAGAAACAGAATACATCCTCCAGGAACTTCACAACATCCCTGAAGGTATTGAATTCAATCGCGAGAGAACAAAACCTTGGGGAACAGGCCACGCCGTGCTGGTAGCCGAGCAATTTGTTCATGAACCCTTTGCCGTGATCAATGCCGATGATTTTTACGGTCGTGAAGCTTTTCAGGTGCTGGCAGATTTTCTGATCGATCCCATACGTCAGCAAAATGAATATGCGCTGGTGGGCTACAAACTGAGTAACACCTTATCGGAAAACGGAAGCGTAAGCCGGGGCATATGTCAGAGTGAAAACGGATGCCTCACCGATGTGGTTGAACGTACCAGCATCCTCCGCAAGGAAGAAGGCATTGTTTTTGAGGAAGCCGGAACCGAATATCCTTTAAACGATGACGATATCGTCTCCATGAATTTCTGGGGATTTACTCCCTTGTTTTTCAGTCAGCTGAAGCGTGATTTCTCCAAATTCATTACTGAAAATGCCCATCAGCTTAAAGCCGAGTTTTATATTCCCCTGGTAGCCAACAACCTGATTAAAAGCGGAGAAGCCAGTTTCAG
>PCUL01000066.1:7377-20360 GCA_002771745.1 Bacteroidetes bacterium CG18_big_fil_WC_8_21_14_2_50_41_14 | reverse complement strand
GGTGGCTGAGTTGGTTGAAAAAGGACAATATCCAGAAAAACTCTGGGCTTAAGTCTGTGACTGTGATTTCGAGTTTGTCCTCGAATTATATAACATTTACAATTCCGATAGCGCTTACGCTGAGAAATTCACGACGCACCTGGTTGCCATAGGTACTGGCTTTGCCGGTTGCACATAACCTTTCAGGTTGAAAAAAACCTGAAAGGTTATAGCCATTGAGCTTGGAAATCCCCTGTACAAGGAAGCCAAATTAATGACTCGCCCCAACTACAGCCTTATTCTTTTGGGGATTCCTGCCTGCCACACCTCCGGCAGGAAATCCGGCAGGCAGGTCTCTGTTCGCATCCTTCGTGCCTCAGCATACTCAATCGGAATGAAATGACTGATATACTGGATTTTGCATCATGTTTTCTTCAACAAGGTTGTTGTGAAAAACCTCCTCCGCCCGCTTTTTCATGCCGACAAAATAAGTCGGAGCCTACTCCTTTTTATATAAAGAAGGCAATGAAATTTTATAGTGTACGATCAGCAACCGGAGGACAATAATAAACACCATAGGAATAAATTGCATCACCGGATGGTGTAAAATCAGCTTGTCCAATACCAGATAAAGCACTCCTCCCACAATGCTGACAGTGGCATAAATTTCTTTCTTAAAGATGACCGGTACCTCATTCACCAGAATATCGCGGATCACTCCGCCAAAAGCACCGGTGAGCGTACCCAAAATGATGCAATTTATATAATTCAGGTTGTATTCAAGTCCAACCTGAACACCAATTACCGTATACAAAGCCAGCCCGATGGTATCGAAAAAGAAAAGGGGTTTAAGCATGTAGTTGAGCTTGGCTCTGAAGACAATGGCAAAGATGGTTCCGGCAATAATAAAGTACAGGTAGCCAGGTTCGTACAGCCAGAAAACCGGTTTGCCTTCGATGAGGATGTCGCGCATGGTTCCACCACCAACGGCTGTTGCAAAAGCAATGATCAATACACCAAAAGGGTCGAATTTGTTGTTCATGGCGGTGAGTGCCCCTGAAATGGCAAAGGCAAAAGCTCCGGTAATGCTGATGTAATTTAATATTTCATCCATTGTGAAAACAGAAATTATAATGCTTTAAAATCGGTGTAAAAATAGGTAAGTTAGTGTCGTATCCAGCATATTATGGCTTTTTCCGGCAAGATACTTCACACTTAGTACCCGGAGCCACGTTTCGAAATGAATGTAAAGTGATGGATGTGTTGTGTCACAAAACTTCTTTGCGAACCTTGCGTACAAAACTTAGCGCACTTTGCGTGAAACTTTTCCGGCTTGTCCCGGTAAGGTTACCTCACAGAAAAGGACTTATAAATGGCGATAAAGGTTTGTGGTATTTCTACAACCCAACGCCAAATCCAACCCGGATAATGGGATTGGAGTATACATAGCTTGAATACTCGTTTTCGAGTAAATTAAACAGAATAGCCACCGTGGCGAACCCCCTGCCACCCAATGGCTGAATGATGCCGCCTCCCACAAAAAGGCTGTTGAGTAAAATACGGGTACTTTCATCGGGAAGCACCGCAAACGGAGGCATTTCAAGGCTCAGGGCTTCATACTCCGCCTGTCCGAAGAAATACTTATAAAACTGGTAACGGGCAAACAAGCTGGCTCCGTAATCGTTTAAATTATAGCGCGTTGAACTGTATTGACCTTTATAGCTGCTGTAAATATAGGTCAAACGCGTTCCAACTGCAAACTCGGGCGTAACCTTGTATCCAACGATGGGAGCAATTTCAAAACTGCCTCCATAGCTTGAAAAACTACCCCCAAGCATTCCTCCGACAAACCATCTGTGTTCGTTGGTTTTTACTTTTGTTGCCTGTTCGCCCAGGTTCATGTATTGTGCCTGTAATTCTACCCCCGATATCACCATCAGGATTAAAACAATAGCTGCTTTTAATAGCTGGTTCATAAACTTATCAGTTTTCAGGATGAATGGCGTAAAAATACAATAATAATGCCGAAAAAACGTATGTATTACCAACAAGAAATGGTTGTATCGCACTTCCATTTCTTAAAATCAGGATTATTGATTGGTTTTGGTTTAACTGTATTCACTTATCTTTGCACACCTGATTAATGATGCGTTTATGAAGTTGTTTCCCTCTTTCGGCCTGTCCTTTCTGATCACCACCACATTTCTTGTGTTGATTTTTGCCTCCTGCAAAAAGGAGGATGTCATCAACCACGATAGTTCGCTTAAACTTGGTTTTTCGGCAGACTCGGTCATTTTCGACACGGTTTTCACTACAATCGGCAGCGTTACAAAGCACCTGATGATCTACAACAAATCGGGTAACAAACTAAACATCAGTAATATTAATCTCGCCGGAGGAACCTCGTCAGCATACCGCATCAACCTGGATGGAGAACCCGGTTCTTCGTTTTCGGATATTGAAATCAACGGCAACGACAGCCTGTACTTGTTTGTTCGGGTGACCATCAATCCGCTGGACAACAACAATCCCTATGTGGTGGAAGACGAACTCACCTTTTTCACCAATGGCAATGAGCAGCACGTTAAATTAATTGCCTGGGGTCAGGATGCGCATTATATCGTGGCCGACACCTATTCTTCCGTCTTTCCAAAATACAAAATTGTGGCCGACAGCCTCGAAACCGTTCACTGGACCAACGACCGGCCTTATGTAATCTATGGATATGCCGTGGTCAATTCCTATGGAACGCTGATTATTGATGAAGGAGCAAGGATTTATTTTCATGATGGTGGCGGACTTTGGGCTTATTCGGATGGATTGCTACAGGTGAAAGGCACCATTGAGAATCCTGTTACCTTTCAGGGCGACCGCCTGGAATCAAGTTATGATGAACTCCCCGGACAGTGGGACCGCATCTGGCTGATGGAAAGCACTCCCGGAACGGACCACCTCATTGAAAATGCGGTGATTAAAAACGGATTTATAGGCTTACAAACCGAGTCGTTCATTCATTATGCCAATAACCGTGTCATACTGCACAATGTCATTATCAAGAACATGAATGGATTTGGGATTTTCTCAAGCGTCTACAACATCGAAGCAACCAATACGGTGTTGGCTAACTGTGGAGGCTACTGTCTGGCGGTAACGGGTGGAGGCTATTTCAATTTTAAGCAATCCACCATCGGTAATTTCTGGCCGTATTCGGCGCGCAACAATCCGTCCGTATACATCAACAATTATCTTTTAGACACACTGGATAATCCGGTTCCATATGCCCTCAATTTTACCCTGGCCAACAGCATTGTTTATGGTTCAAATAGAGATGAGTTTGAAACCGATTTGGTTGGTGGAGCAGATTCGCTTTATTTTCTTAGCCATAGTTTGGTTCGAAGCACCCGAAAAATGGAAGATGGAGTCAACTTCCAGGACATCTTACGAAATAAAGATCCGCTTTATAAAGACGTTTCTGTAAACGATTACCGCCTCGACACCCTGTCACCAGCCATCGACTACGGCGATCCTGCCGTTGCGGTAGAGGTTCCATACGATATACTCAACAACCTGAGACTCAACCATCCGGATGCCGGAGCCTATCAATTTATGCCCGGTCAGGAAAAAAAATAACCTCATTTAGCCGGAGTTGGTTGTTGAGAATATTATATTTGTGTATGAATAAAAAAGAACAACACATTTCAAACCTGATAAAAGATAAAATCCATCAGAAAAATACGGATGCTGAAGTGGTATTATTTGGCTCTCATGCACGTGGTGAAGCCAGGGAAGATTCAGATTGGGACGTGCTGATTTTGTTAAATACTTTAAAAGTAGATCGGAAAACAGAAAAAGAATATAGGGAAGAACTTTTTGAGATTGAAATAGAAATTGGCGAACCTATTTCTACCTTTGTTTTTTCAAAAAATGATTGGGAAACAAAATACAGGATCACCCCATTGTATGAAAATATTCATCGGGAAGGCATTATATTACAATGAAAGGAGACAAACAAGACTATATCAATTACCGCATATCTAAATCCGATGAAATATTTCAGGATGCCCAATTATTAGCAGAAAATAGTCGCTGGAATTCCTGCATAAACAGATTGTATTATTCAAGCTATTATCTGGCAAGTGCATTGCTTTATAAAGACAAAATAAAAGCAGAAACCCATAATGGAGTTAAAACTCAATTATTTCTTCACTATGTAAAGTCGAAGCGATTAAGCCCCGATCATGGAAAACTCTTTTCTCATTTATTCGATTGGAGGCAGGAAACCGATTATTCTGATTTTGTTGATTTTGACAAAGAAACAGTTGCTCCGCTTTTGCACGAAGTTCAAGAATTAAACGATCAGCTTAAAAAACTCATTGAACTGGAATAATCCCTATTTTTGCGCCAAATTAAAGCAACCTCATGGTTATCGGAATAGGAGGCGTTAGCAATGCCGGAAAATCTACCTTAGCAAGAAATCTAAAAAAAGTGTTCCACGAAGTAGATGTGGTCAGTCTTTGTCAGGACGATTTTGCTTTCCCAACCAGTGAAATTCCCAAGATTAACGGTCACACCGACTGGGAATGCACCTATTCCATTGATTTTGATCGATTTTATAAAGAAGCACTGCGTCAAATCAACCTTCATGAACTGGTGATACTGGAGGGTATCTTTGCCTTTCAGGATGAAAGACTTAACAAGCTGATGGACGTAAAACTCTTCCTCGCACTCAGCAAAGAGGAGTTTTTATCAAGGAAAAACAAAGACATCCGGTGGGGAAAAGAACCCGATTGGTATGTGGAACATATCTGGGACAGCCACCAGAAATACTGCCGGCAACATCCCTTCGAAAACACCATCATGCTGCAAGCCGACAAGAGTCTGGATGCATTTGATGTGGCTCAAAAACACCTGAAAGAAGTCTATTTGTTAAAAAATATCTGAAAACTCACTCGTTGCCTCTGCACACGATAGCGGCACTTGCTACCTTTTATAGTAATCCTTTACAAAGTTCTGTTCATCCAATGGAGGGCGTGTATACTCCTCTTCAGGTCGTCTTGGTTTTAGTTCGATTTCCTCCTGGGGCAGATCGTGATAAGGGATTTTATTTAACAGATGCCTGATGGTATTCAGTCGTGCCTTCCTTTTATCATCAGCTGGTACATCATACCAGGGAGATATTTTCGTATCGGTATAGTCGAACATGGTATCTTTTGCTTTTGAATATTCCACCCAAAGTTCGCGTGATTTCAAGTCCATGGGGCTTAATTTCCACCTTTTTGTCGGATCATTCAGTCGTGACTGAAAGCGTTTTTCCTGTTCTTCACTACTTACTGAAAACCATAATTTAATCAGGATAATTCCGGAACGGATGAGCATTTGTTCAAAATTGGGGCACGAACGCAGAAATTCCCAATATTCGCTCTGAGTACAAAAACCCATCACATGTTCTACCCCTCCCCTGTTGTACCACGAACGGTCGAACAATACCATTTCTCCCGCAGCGGGCAAATTGGCGACATATCGTTGGAAATACCACTGGGTTTTTTCTTTTTCGGTAGGAGTACCTAAGGCAACCACTCTGCAGATCCTGGGGTTCATTGGCTCGGTAATCCGATTAATCACCCCTCCTTTTCCTGCTGCATCACGGCCTTCAAATATCACAACCACTTTCAGACCTTTGGCTTTAATCCATTCCTGCATTTTAACCAGTTTGATGCAAAGTTTGGCATATTCCTTGTCGTAGAAGCTATCTTTTAACAGCCCTTCTTCATCAAAATGATCTTTCTCTTTTTTCATGTTTTCAACATTTAGTAATAACTACTGAAAACGATTCACCATTTTACCCTTCGGCCATGGGCATCCGAATTCCACAAAAGCTGCTTGGATATTGAAAAACCCGCAACTCAAATTCAGGTATTGCGGCCAGTATGTGGTCAAAAATGGATGCCTGAATTTCCTCATAAGCTACCCATTCAGTTATGTTGGTAAACACATAAATCTCGATAGGTATTCCCTTTTCAGTAGGCTGCAACTGCCTCACGATAAAAGTCATGTCGCTGTTTATATCAGGACGATTATTCAGATAGGATTTCAGGTATGCCTGAAAAACTCCCAGGTTGGTTTGACGGCGTCCATTTACCTTAATGGAAGGATCAGTACCCAATTTTTCGTTATAAGCGGCAATTTCAACCTCTCGCTTATTCACATAATCGGCAATTATCTGAATCTTTTTAAATCGATCCAGCATCTCCGAGGTGCAAAACTTAACAGTATCCATATCAATCAGGATGGAACGTTTGATGCGCCTGCCGCCAGATTCTTCCATACCACGCCAGTTTTGAAAGCTGTCGGTCACCATGCCATAGGTAGGAATGGTAATAATGGTTTTATCAAAGTTCTGTACCTTAACTGTGGTGAGATTTATTTCGATGACAGTACCATCGGCACCATACTTATTCATGGTAATCCAGTCGCCAATACGCACCATTTTATTAAAAGTAAGCTGCAATCCACCGGCAAAGCCCAGGATCGGGTCTTTGAAAATCAACATGAGTACCGCAGAGATGGTGCCCAATCCAAATAACAAGGTACTCAGGTCTTTTTCGAGCAAATAGCCGATAACACCAAGAAGTGCCAACAAGTAGGTGATAATTTTTATTACCTGTATGGGACCGGCAATGGGATGCTCTTTGGCAAAAGAATACTTGTTATAATAGTCATTAATGGTACTTAGCACACTATCGATGACTAGTGCGGCAATAAAATAAAAAAATACGGTGGTCAGTCCCCTAAAAAAATCCGAAGTCTCTGTAAAGGTAAAAAATGGATTTTTAACCATATAGTATATCCACAAGGCGGGAACAAGGAACGATAATTTCTTAAAAAAGTTATTTTTAATCAGCAAATCATCGAGCCGGTTTTTTGATCGGTTAATAATAGGAACTACAACGGCTTTAACCACAATCACCGTTACCCGATAAAATAAATAGGCAAACAGCCCAAGTACAATATAACCAACGGTTTGAACGATCATCTCGGTCGAGTCGGCCGAAAATCCCATGTTACGCAACAACTGATCCGACTGACTTTGAACGTACTTTAGTTCTTCCCTAAATAGCATCAACTCTTATTTATAATTTGCTTATGGCTTCCAGATAATTGTTTCTGATGAATTGCAATTTTCCTGTAGATGCATCCTGATCGTAGATGCGCACCAAATCCAATAACCCAAACTCAGTAAAAACGCTGGTTTGTGCAGCATCAAAATTATTGTTCTCCAGGTTGTATTTCAACTGCATGGTGATTTTCTCGAATGTAACCCACCGCAACTGTACAGGTACCTGAATATAATAAGTTTGATTGTTATCACCATCGCGGAATATGCCTTCCTGGATTTCATTCATTTTGAAGTGTCTGCGAATTTTGATGACGGAAGTGTAAGGTGCCACCTTTTTTGATTTCATAAACTCGATTCCCGTTTCCCTAAAACACTCAATTAATTCTGAAATGGCATGATAGGAAATAAACTTAAAACGAATTACATTTACCGGATTATTCTGAAAGTTAATGGTGCCGGGTGCTGCATCAAAACGCGAAGGATAAACCATTTTCACGGCCTGAATGGAACGAATAATGCGTTCATCATTGTACATAATTTTGGTTACCACAAATAATGAGTCAGGTTCAAGCCGGTCGGGAATGGTAGTTCCATGATAACCGGGAAATGGTTCCAATGATTCAAGTATCAAAGCAGAACTTCGTGTGTCGTGCACTACCGATGCCAGCTGTTCTTTTTTTATAATTGTTCCAATGGTTTGAATAGTGCGGTTGTTCATAGATAAAAGAGGTTAGTTAACGATAATTGAATAAAAGCTAAAGTAAAAAGTTTTTTGACACAAGATAAATTTTGATACATAAAGTTTCTAAACCCGATTGGCCGTTTAAAAATATCTATTGTTCAGGCAAAAACATGGGATCCCATGGCGGAAGCAAAATGGGCTTTTGATCCAATATTTTCAACACATTGTCAGCAACATATTTTTTATTGATGATGATGCGAAACATAAACTCATTAAACCAGGCATCCGTCATGGTGAGATAACCTTTGTCGCCTTTGTCGGCTCCCCAACTGTTTTCCAACTGCCATTTATCCACCTTGCCATCCTGAAGAATATTGGCCCCCACCAACGACATGCCATGTGTGGAGCCACTTTCAAAGGTTTGAATGCGTCCTTTTTTATCCATCCCAAAGTCCACTCCAAACAGATTGTTATACTGATAGTTGTTCACATCCAATGTTCCATCTTCGATGTTGAGTTGTTTGCCGACATCGCACGAAAAATACATGGCTTCCCTGGCCAGGATAGATGCTTTGGCAAACTCCTTGATCTCGTCATTTGGCAGGTTGACATACTTCCAGTTACCACCTTCAACCAGGTTCCGGTCATATTGAATTTCGTATAACTGATGGTAATCACGCGTAGGGTCGTTCATAAACATGATGTAATCACTCAAATTAACACCAATAATCTCATCATAAAATGCTTGCGGGGTATAGGTATTAGGTTCACTGATTTTTCCATCGGAATCGATATATTGCCAAACAAAGTCCAGCGGGGGTTCACCCAAACTCAATGCGAGCATCCGGTAGATATCGGCCAGCATGTTGAATTTGGCTTCGGTTTTTTTCTCTTCAGCCATTCGGGATAAGGTGATCATCCTGATTTCCAAGCCATCTTCACGCAATTTTCTTGCAAGCAACTTTGATATCATGGCGGTGTTCTCACTTTGATAGGTATCAGGCATCGCCGACTGGGGCACCACACCATATTTCTGCACATTGTCGGCAAAGGTTGTCCACTGTCCTCCATCACCAATGGGGTTTTTAAAAAGCCATTCCACCTCCCGGTCGTCAAGCGGTTTCTGTGCCGTGGCAATGGCAATTTCGAGAAACAGGTTGGCCTTCTCAAATTGGTCCCAGAAAAAATTGTAGGTATGACTGAAATCAAAATCATTTAATTTATATTTCTCCTGAACCATGGGTTTCAAGGTATTTAGCCCTGTGAACAGCCAACAACGTCCGGATGATTTTTGGTTGGCGATGCCTTTGGTAGTTACCTTGTTCGAAAACAAGTTGTTGACTTTGCCATCATTTTCACGGTTGACCGCCAGCTTTTTTATGTCGTTGTTCGAAATGGCATTTTTTAAAGCGGTATTACCGGCTGTATTCTCAAAGGTAGCCCTGATTTGTTTCACCATATTCATGGTCAGTGCTCCATTTTTCGTCTGCGTAAAGGCCGTTGTGGAAATTGCCAACATCCACAACAGGATTGTAAGTTTTAAGTATTTCTGCATGACTTCCGTTTTTATTTCAATTTTGTTTTATAACCTGACTGTCTGAGTATTTCGGCAATTTTCTCCTTAAAGTCCCCCTGGATAATGATTTGGTTGTCCTTGACCGATCCACCGACGCCACATTTCGATTTCAATATTTTCCCAAGTTCTTTCAGGTCGTTTTCATTGCCAACAAATCCTTCGATTAGCGTTACCTTTTTTCCCCTTCGTTGCTTTTTATCCAGTGAAACGATCAGGCTCTGATGTTTAGCCTCCTTTGTTTCTACCATTTCTTTGTCACCACTCCGCGGCACCAAATCAGGATTGGTTGAAAAAACCAGGTTAAAGTCGTTATATTTTGGCATCTTCCTTATTTATTATTACCCTGAGCGACAAGGGGTTGATTTTAATATTTAATTTTTTTGCAATCCTGATGGGTTCTCCATCAATATTAACCACCCGGTTCCGCGATTGGGTAACGCTAAGATAAGGTGTTTGAACGATACTCACATCGTTTGCAAGATTTATTTTGTTCAACAACAACAAATTGGCTATGATAGGAATCGAAACCAGCATCGGTTTCTTAACAATGCATACGTCAATCAGACCATCGGTAAGCCGGGCATTCGGCGCGATGGTTGTGTTATAGCCAAATTGATTGGAGTTGGCAAATGCGACAAACAAGGCCCTTGTGGTAAGTTTATTTCCGTTGGCAAACACAATTTGATATTTCTTGGGTTTGTATTTCAGGTATTTGTTTGCCACCACATTAAAATAGCCCATGAACCCTCTTCTTTCATTTCGGGCGAAGTGTTTGGCAACCAAGGCATCGAATCCAATTCCGGCAATGCTTACAAAATGCACCTGATTAACAGAACAGGTATCTATTTTGGTAATATCAAATTGGTTGATAAGCCGGACCGCTTTCTCAATCTGGCGGGGAATACCCAGGTGGCGGGCGAGACCATTGCCTGAACCCATCGGAATAATACCCAGTACAGTTTCTCTATCAATTATTTCACCTGCTACTTCGTTGATGGTGCCATCGCCGCCAGCGGCAACAATGATATCGAATCCGTCTGCTACTGCCTGCCGGCTTAATTTCACCGCATGTCGGGCATAAGCGGTATACACAATTTCGATATCGAATATTTTTATATCTATTTCTTTTTGAATTGATTGCGTAAGCAAATCGCTCTTCTTTTTTCCAGAACTGGGATTTACGATAAAGAGGATTTTTTTCTTTTGCAGGGTTTGTGATGTCATGAAAGTTCGGTGTCTGTCAGGTTTCTATTTTCCAATCACCACTTTTACAAGTCTTCTTTTTTCATCAGCGGCGAGGCCACTTGCATCCTTCACATTGTAAGTCACCTGATACTCTCCCACTTGAGTTACATCCACCTTGCTGTCTACGACAATCAATAAGGTTAAATCAGTTGTATCACCTGTTGAGCTCAAATCGTAGGCTTTTGCACCCAAATCCGTATAGGGATAATTAAGTGCCCAAAACATGGGATTGGCACCCAGAACAACTATTTCAGGTTTTGTTCCATCTCCATCGTCTGTTTTTTTGCAACCAAGGCTCAGGAAGCTAAAAACAAGCACAAAGGAAAGAAGAGAAACGACATATTTCATGCAAATCGATTTTGGGCAAATTTAGTGATTTTTCATAGGGCACGATTTGAAAAGCGGATAGATTGTCAATTAAAACTAAACTCCCGGGTTAATTCTATATGAATAATCCAACTACTTTTGCTTCATGAAAAATTCGGTAAAAGCAATCATTTTCGATTGGGGCGATACGGTGATGCGTGATTTTAACCTGCCTGGCCCCATGTATCTTTGGGAATCAGTCGCCTGGGTTCCGGGTGCTGAAACTGCATTGAAATACCTGAGTTCAAAATATCCATGTATTATTGCAACCAGTGCCGACCACAGCAAAACCTCGGACATGATTGCAGCGCTAAAGAGAATTGGTGCCAATGTTTATTTTGATCATTTTTTTTCGCAAACAGAATTGGGTGTTAAAAAACCCGATCCGGAATTTTTTATTCGCACGGCCCGCCTTTCCGGATACGATCACAAAACCTGTATGATGGTTGGCAACCTGTATGATAAAGACATTGTGGGTGCAAAAGAAGCCGGAATGGTTACTGTTTTTTTTAATGAGTTGGGTCTTAAAGGCTCCTTCCCAAATGCTGACTATACAATCCAACACATGAGCGAACTAACCCAACTTTTCGATGTTTAAGAAGCCTGTTGCCACCCGATTTCTTGTCCTGTTATTTTTCCTGTCACCATTCATTACGGTGGCTCAACAAACTTATTCAGAACTATTTGCAACTCCGCTTGACATACCCTTGTATCTATCAGGCACCTTTGGCGAATTGCGCCCCAATCATTTTCATGCCGGAATTGATATCAAAACACAAGGAAGAGAAGGACAGAAAGTAAGGGCGATTGAAGATGGTTGGGTATCACGGATAAAAATATCGCCCGGAGGATATGGTAAAGCCCTTTATATTACACATCCCAATGGTTTTGTTTCGGTATACGGGCACTTGCAACGATACGGCGATTCCATCCAAAGTTATGTAAAAGAAATTCAATATAGCCGCGAAAGCTTTGAAGTTGAAATTTTTCCCAATAAGAATGAGCTACCCGTTAAAAAAGGTGATTTAGTTGCCTATTCAGGAAACACGGGAGGTTCTATGGGGCCACACCTGCATTTTGAAATCAGGGATGAAGCCACCCAATATTCGCTCAACCCGCTGTTGTTTACATCGATTAAGGTAAAAGATTTTTACCGGCCCCAAATTCTTAATATGGCGGTTTATCCTGTGGATACCAACTCATTTGTAAACGGGAAACAGGATACTGTTTTCTTAGAGGTGACGGGTTGGGGCGACCAGCATAAATTAAAAAGTCAGCGGACCATAAAAGTTTCCGGTCGGGTATCGTTTGGAATAGTGACCCATGATTTGATGAACGAAATCCCCAATAAAAACGGCGTTTTTGGAGTCAAACTATTGGACGACACGACTCAAATCTTCGGTCTGATGTTGGACAAACTATCATTCGCTACCGCACGGTACATAAACAGTTTAATTGATTATGGCACCTCTGTTGAAACCAACAAACGGTATATCCGTACCCAGATCGATACCAACAACCTGCTTTTCAATTACCATCAGGTACTATCCAATGGCATCTTTTGTTTTAGCGACACCTTGGTTCACAAACTCACATGGCAGGTCAGCGATGCGTACGGGAACCTGTCGCAACTTCCCTTTTTGGTACAGGAAGATACAGCTGTCTCACGATTTGTTAAGAGGGAGATTAAAAAAACACCCTATCGCATCCAAGCCAATGTTCCTGATACCATCAAAAATGACCTGATGGTATTGTCTATCCCGGCCAACGCGTTTTATCAGTCGTTTTATTTCGATTTTAAACAACTCGAACCCGACTCAACCAAACTATACCCGGTATTTCAATTACACAACAGCAAAGTTCCCATTCAAAAAAACCTTACACTCAGTATTTTGCCCGATGCCGATTTATTGGCACGATACGACCGGGAAAAGCTCTATCTGGGTTATTCCACCAACAACAAATATTACGCTTCCGCCGGAGGAAAAATGAACCATGACCGCATGGAAGCGTCCATC
>PCUL01000066.1:7183-7368 GCA_002771745.1 Bacteroidetes bacterium CG18_big_fil_WC_8_21_14_2_50_41_14 | reverse complement strand
GGCTTTTACACCATTCTGGTCGACACCAAACCTCCTGTTATAAAGCCCATCAATGTGGCTACCAGCGAAGCCGGGAAGCCGCTTTCAAAAATCAGGCTAAGTATTGTTGACAATCAAACTGGTATTCGTTCGTACCGTGCTACGCTGAATGGCCAATGGATTTTGATGGAATACGACGTCAAAAA
>PCUL01000066.1:684-7126 GCA_002771745.1 Bacteroidetes bacterium CG18_big_fil_WC_8_21_14_2_50_41_14 | reverse complement strand
TGACGATTAAATTCGCGGCACGATCGGAAGCTCCCAAACTACCTAGTTTACTCACCAGTTCGTTGTAATCGGCCCTCAATTTTGAACGATAGGCCTGATCAAACAACAATAAATCCAACTGCATTCTCAGGTTTTGTGTGTTAAGCTCATCCTGAATCAACTCTTTTACCACTTCCCTGTCCATAATCAGGTTGACCAATGAGATGTATTTTACATCAACTACCCGCCGGGCAATTTGGTAACTTAAAGAATTTCCCTTGTAGCATACCACTTCGGGCACACCCAGCAGCGCGGTTTCAAGGGTAGCAGTACCAGAGGTTACCAGGGCAGCCTGTGCCGTTCGCAACAGATGATGCGTTTCATTAAAAACCACTGTTACTTTTTTGTCGCCGGTGAAAGAAGCATAGGCATCATCAGGAAGATTGTCCACGCCTGCAATAACAAACTGGTGATCAGGATAGAAAGGAATCACCTTGAGCATCTCACTCAACATTTTGCCCACCTCCTGCTTACGACTCCCGGGCAACAGGGCGATAACGGGTTTATCGGAAAGACCATGTTTGGTGAAAAATGTTTCTTTATCAATAATAGGCTCGTTGTGGATGGCATCGAGCAAGGGATGCCCGACAAAATCAACTTTAAAATTGTATTTTTTATAGAAGTCGAACTCAAATGGCAATATCACCATCATCCGATCGACCACCCGTTTAATGAGATGTACCCTGCTTTTTTTCCAGGCCCAAATTTGAGGTGAGATATAATAAGCCACCTTTATTCCATGTTGATGAGCAAATTCAGCAATGCGAAGGTTAAATCCCGGATAATCGATCAGGATCAACACATCGGGTTTATGACAAAGCAGGTCTTTTTTGCAAAAGGAGATATTTTTTAACACGGTGCCGAGGTTAAAAAGCACTTCAATAAATCCCATAAAAGCCAAATCGCGGTAATGTTTTACGAGCACTGCCCCTTCATTTTTCATCTTATCACCACCCCAGACCCGGAATTCAGCCGCGGCATCCAGGTTTTTTAATGATTTCATCAGGTTTGCCCCATGCAGATCACCTGAAGCCTCACCTGAAATAAGGTAGTATTTCATCTATAAATATTGATAACAATTCCTGACAAAGATAGCATATCAAATAACGGAAGCACTATAGCTGCACATACCCTGCCAATTTTTTATTTGAATAGTTTGGAATAAGAAAAAATGGAGTATCTTTGCGCCCCGAATGTCCGATGGTGTAACGGCAGCACTGCAGATTTTGATTCTGCCTGTCAAGGTTCGAATCCTTGTCGGACAACGAGAGAGATTTTGAGGTGAGGGGACACGGGTCCCCTCTTTTTATAGTATGATAAAAAAAGAAACCATAGTAGAATTAGCCAGTGGGTTTTTAGAAGGAACCGACCGTTTTGTAGTGGAGGTGAATTCCAATGCAGAAAACCGCATATTGGTGTTTATCGACAGCGATTCGAGTGTTTTAATCGAGCATTGTATCGCTCTGAGCAAGTACATCGAAAGTAAGCTTGACCGTGAAATCGAAGATTATGAACTGAACGTGAGTTCATCAGGTGTAGGCCAGCCATTCACACTCCTGCGACAGTATCAGAAGTATGTGGGCAAAGCGATACAGATTAAGCTTAGCGATGGAACGCAAATGAAAGGGTTATTGAAGTCGGCCACAGAAACCCAAATCGAATTTTTCGAGCAGGCAAAGAACAAAAACAAAAAAAGTAAAAAAATTGAGCCGGGAGAGTTGATCACTTTCCCAATGACATCAATAATTGAAGCTAAAGGAATTGTAACTTTTTAACAGACAGTAAATTATTTTCGCAATGGATAACATGAACCTTGTTGAGACCTTTTCGGAGTTTAAAGAATTTAAAAACATCGACAGAGAAACCATGATGCGTATTCTCGAGGATGTTTTTCACAGCATGCTCACAAAAAAATATGGCCCCGAAAGCAATTTCGATATCATCGTGAACATCGACAAGGGTGACCTTGAAATATGGCACTACAGAGAAATTGTTGAAGATGGCAAAGTAGAAGACGAGAGTCTTCAGATTGCTATTTCGGATGCCATAAAAGTAGAGCCCGATTTTGAGGTAGGGGAAGAATTTTCGCAACAAATCTGGCTAAAGGATTTTGGCAGAAGAGAAGTCTTGGCTATCCGTCAAAATCTGGTTTCCAGAATATTAGACTATGAAAAAGACAACGTCTTCCGTAAATATAAAGAAAAAGTCGGCGACATCATCACAGGTGAAGTTTACCAGGTGTGGAAAAAGGAAATTCTGGTGTTGGATGATGAAGGAATAGAACTCCTGCTGCCGAAGTCGGAACAAATCCCACAGGATTATTACCGCAAAGGGGACACCATCAGAGCCATCGTATCGAAAGTTGACATGCGCAACAATACGCCTGTGATCATCCTTTCGCGTACTTCTCCCATTTTTCTCGAACGGTTGTTCGAGGCAGAAGTACCTGAAGTTTTTGACGGTCTGATCACCATCAAAAAAATTGATCGGATACCAGGAGAAAGGGCTAAGATTGCTGTTGAATCGTACGACGACCGCATCGACCCGGTTGGCGCTTGTGTGGGGATGAAAGGATCCAGAATCCATGGCATCGTTCGTGAACTTAAGAATGAAAATATCGATGTGATCAATTACACATCAAATAAATCGTTGTTTATCCAACGTGCACTTTCGCCGGCAAAAATTACTTCCATCAAACTTGATGAAGAAAATAAGCGCGCCGAAGTGTACATGAAACCCGATCAGGTATCGCTGGCTATCGGAAAAGGCGGATACAATATCAAGCTTGCCGGGAAACTTACCGGCTACGAAATTGACGTGTATCGTGATAGCGATACCGACAGCGAAGATGTCGACCTACAGGAATTTACAGATGAAATCGACCAGTGGATTATCGACGAACTGAAAACCATTGGATGCGATACTGCTAAAAGCGTGCTTGAACTGGATATCGAAGAGCTTGTTAACCGTACTGATCTGGAAGAAGAAACCATTCAGGAAGTGTTGCGCATTCTTAGAACAGAATTTGAATAATGTGTTTGCAAAGTGGTAATTTGTGAAATAATTTGAGCGTTTATAAACAACAATAATATGTCAGAAGCCAACAAGGTAGTAAGATTAAGTAAGGCCGCCCGCGAGTTTAACATCAGCATCGACTCTGTGATTGAATTCCTGGGCAAAAAAGGCTTTGTAATCGATCGCAATCCCAATACCAAGCTTGATCCTCAAATGTATGACCTACTTTTTAATGAGTTTCAGGAGGAGAAGCATGTTAAAGAAATATCGAAACAAAAAGGACTTGAGTATATTGGGAAACAAAGTATTACGATCGAAAATCCTACTGTCAGGGAGGAGAAAAAACAGGAAGAGTATCCCATCGACGATGAGGTCATCATTAAAAACACAGGTGTTGAATACTTTAAAAAATCTTTAAAAAACATACCTTCCACAGCTGCCGAAAGAAACGCATCAAGAGAAAACGCTCCCAATGCCATTCCGGAACGTGAACCCGTTAAAAAACCAGAAGAACCCTCAGAATCACCTAAGGCGGAAATCATTGAAAAGAAACCAGCTATTTCACTGGCTGAACCCGAAAAAGTAAAAACTACCGAGGTAGAAGAAGGTAAAACTCAAATAATACCAGAGAAGGAACCCGAGTCTGAAAAGGTAGTGGAAGCAGAAAAAGTAACCGTACAAAAACCTGAACCGGAAGAAAAAGTTGCCGAGCAACCCATTGAATCAGCTCTTCCGGCTATACCTGAACCGATAGCTCCAACTCATGAATCAACCCAACTACAACCTGAAGAAACTCAGGGAGCACCGATGGAGCCAGAGAAAGAAAATGTTGAAGAAGAAACAGTTGAGGACCTAAAGGGAAGTTTGAAGGTTTACGGCAAGATTGATTTGGATAGTTTAAACCAACGAACCAGGCCAAAGAAAAAAACAAAAGCCGAAAAGAAGAAAGAAGCTTTTGATAAACAGAAATCAATTGATACTTTCAGGAAGAAAGATAAGCCGGTTGAAAAAGCAGCACCTGCTGTTGACACTAAGAAAGCCTATGAAACATCAAAAAAACCTGTTGAAAAAGAGGCAACTGGTATTGAAACTTCACAACCGGTTAAGATTTTAGAAACGAAGTCTCCCGGGGAAAAAGAACCTGATAATTTCCTTAAAACAAAGTTCGAGAAATTGGCCGGACCGGTTATTTTTGGTAAAATCGACCTGCCAATTGATACCCGACGTAAAAAAGGATCTCCGGTAGCTTCATCCAGTGATGACAGTGCTGCAAAGAAAAAGAAAAGAAAACGAATTAAGGTTAAACCTGACGAAACTCAGGCCAAACAGGAAAGGCCCAGAGAACAACCGGGCAAGAAAAAATTTGTTCCTCCGGTTAAAAAACCATTGGTTAAAACCGAGCCCACCGATGAAGAAATTCAAAAAAAGATTAAAGATACGCTGGCTCGTCTGGCTCCGACAGGAAAGTCCAAGGCGGCCAAACACAGGAAAGAGAAAAGAGAACATGTATCACACCACCTGGCTGAGGAAATGCAGCGACAGGAGGATGAAAAATCCATTTTGAAGGTAACCGAATTCCTGACAGCCAACGAGCTTGCCAATTTGATGAATACAAGTGTTACCCAGATTATTACCACCTGCATGCAGCTAGGCATGTTTGTTTCCATCAATCAACGATTGGATGCAGAGACTATCGCGTTGGTTGCTGAAGAATTTGGCTTTAAAGTAGCGTTTATCAGCCTCGACGATACTGACCATGTAGATCTTCAGGAATTACCCGACGATCCTGCCCAGATGGTAGAAAGAGCTCCGATAGTAACCGTTATGGGACACGTGGACCATGGTAAAACCAAGTTGCTCGACTACATCCGAAAAGCGAATGTAGTGGCCGGTGAAGCAGGGGGTATCACACAACATATTGGTGCCTACGAAGTAACCACCGACAGCGGTAAAAAAGTGACTTTCCTCGATACACCTGGCCATGAAGCCTTTACGGCCATGCGTGCCAGGGGTGCCAAAGTAACCGACATCGCGATTATTGTTATTGCTGCCGACGACAGCGTGATGCCTCAAACGCGTGAAGCCATTAACCATGCTCAGGCAGCCGGCGTACCGCTCGTGTTCGCGTTTAACAAAATGGATAAACCGGGAGCCAACTCCGAAAAAATAAAAGAACAATTAGCCAACATGAACATCCTGGTAGAAGACTGGGGAGGGAAATATCAATCGCAGGAAATATCAGCCATCAATGGTACAGGAGTTGCCGAACTTCTTGAAAAAGTGCTGCTTGAATCCGAAATGTTACAATTACAGGCCAATCCAACAAAGATGGGTCGCGGTACCGTCATCGAGGCTTCCCTTGATAAAGGACGTGGTTTTGTTGCTACGGTGCTGGTACAGGATGGCACTATGAAAAAAGGAGACATTATTCTGGCAGGTTCTGTTTATGGAAAAGTAAAGGCCATGTTTAACGAACGTAACAAAGCCGTAGATTCTGCCGGACCATCCGTTCCCGTGCTGATGCTTGGGTTAAATTCGGCTCCCCAGGCTGGTGATCTTTTCAACATTATGTCAGATGAAAAAGAAGCCAAAAATGTAGCTTCAAAACGTCATCAGCTGATGCGTGAACAAAGCTTACGTACTCAAAAACACATTACCCTGGACGAAATTGGCCGACGGATTGCGATTGGCGACTTTAAAGAACTCAACGTGATTGTTAAAGGTGATGTGGACGGATCAGTTGAAGCCTTGTCGGATGCCTTGTTAAAACTATCCACCCGCGAGGTACAGGTAAACGTGATACACAAAGCAGTAGGTGCCATTACCGAATCGGACGTGATGCTTGCTTCGGCTTCCGACGCCATCATCATCGGGTTCCAGGTCAGGCCTTCCAGTCAGGCACGAAAACTAGCCGAGAAAGAAGAAATCGATATCCGGCTTTACTCCATCATTTATCAGGCCACCGAAGAGCTTAAAACAGCTATCGAAGGCATGTTGAGTCCCAAGATGGAAGAAAAAATCACCTGTAATGTTGAAGTTCGTGAGGTATTTAATATCACCAAGGTAGGCAACATTGCCGGATGTTTTGTATTGGATGGAAAAATCACCCGCCACACCAAGATACGCGTTATCCGCGATGGCATAGTAATTCATACCGGCCAACTGGGTTCGTTAAAACGCTTTAAGGACGATGTAAAAGAAGTTACTTCTAATTACGAGTGCGGTTTGAACATCGACAACTTCAATGACATTAAAATAGGCGATATCATCGAAGGTTACCTGATTGTTGAGGTGGCACGATAACCCAGCACATTGTCATTAATAAATTAGGGACTGTTTGCTTGCAGACGGTCTTTTTTTGTTATTCAATTCAATATTAAAAAAAATA
>PCUL01000066.1:0-676 GCA_002771745.1 Bacteroidetes bacterium CG18_big_fil_WC_8_21_14_2_50_41_14 | reverse complement strand
GATGTCTTACACCCTCACTGGCGCGCGTTTTTTCCAACGCGTGCCGCTACCTGAAATAACTACCGTCTTCTCAAACTTTAAACAAAACATAGCCTGTTTGTTAGAATTGAACCAGCATTTGTATGAATTTTTTGCTTAGAGCCACGGGCTAAAGCCGCATGGCAATGGATATTGTACAATCATGTGTTGTCTCCCTGGCACGCGCGTTTTTTCAAAGCATGACCCAAGCAACACCCCTAACCTGTAATAACTTCCTATTTCTCAAACTACTCAAAGTGCCGTAGGCACGACCGATATTGTAAGCCTGGATTTCAATCCAGGTAACCACCATCTCTGGCGCGCGTTTTTTTCCAACGCGTGCCGCTTCCTGCATCTACCGTTATCTCAAACTTTAAATAAAACACAACCAAGTTGGCAGAATTAACCAGCATTTGTAAGGATTATTTGTTTGGAGCCACGAGTTAAAGCCGCATGGCAATGGATATTGGGAATCAACCTTTCAGGTTGGAAAAAACCTGAAAGGTTAGTTTCCTCACTCACTCAGGCGCGCGTTTTTTTCCAACGCGTACCCACCCTAACTCAATCTTTTCAGTCAACCCCTTCAGCTCAAATCTACAGAAAGCCTCCTGCCACATTGTTAATTTTGTGTCATGGCAAATAAAACCTCTAATTCAGT
>PCUL01000044.1 GCA_002771745.1 Bacteroidetes bacterium CG18_big_fil_WC_8_21_14_2_50_41_14 | reverse complement strand
CTGTTTGAATTCCAGAAAAACATGGGTGGCTCCAAAACTGTAGGGGGCTATCTCGTAGCTGTTGTAAACAAATCCAATTCCATTACCGTTGATGTAGAGGTTGTGATTTGGCAGGATGTGGTCAACGAAGAAGCCTGCTTGTTTCAGCAAGGTATCGTCAGGAATTTCGAAGTCGTTTCTGAGTTTTTTTGTCAATAATTGCGAAAGCAGGGTGTCGGCACCTTCGATAAACACATCCTGATAGGTGATGGGTGATCCATCGTTCAGGTTGACAATCCGGTACGAAGTATTGCTTATGCCATGGGCGCCTCCGGTATAGGCATAACGTTCAAATTCAAGGCAAAGAACATGATTAGAATTATAAATTACTCCTGTATTAATCATCTTTTCCCAACTAAATGAGTGCCCGCCTGGTTCTGGCCCTGGTTGATTTTGTTCACGGTAATTGCGGTAGTATTCTTGTTCAAAGGCTATCAACAACGAATCAGGATCGGTAGTGGCCAATCCTTCTCCAAAAAAGGCAGATTTTATTACTTTCATCACTGAATCGGCAACTGATGGTTTGGTATACCCCGTTTTTGGATAAATCAAAGTGAGTTCGATATGGGCTGTTGGTGAATTTTTATCCTTCGAATCGAGCATGATTTCTGAGTGAAGATAACTCACATCAAAAGCCATACTTCCTTGTGGATACTTTGCGTTAAGAACAAAATCGAACGACTGCTCATCTTGATTTGTCCAAACACCTGAAAACTGTTCTGAAGTTAAAACACTTTTAAAAGCGTTCGTTTTCCGGCCAAATTCTTTTAAATGGACCGAGTCATTTTTTGCCTGCCCTGAAAGTGTCAATGTTTCAATCAGTTTAGTACCGCTTGTTTCATCCTTGATTTCATATTGAAAATTTCCGGATACCTGATTAAAACTGCGAATCAGATTAACAGATAAGGTCAATTGATCACCAATTGAGCCTTCATACCGGACGTAAAAGAGCTGGGGCGAACGTTGTACCTGTGCCTGTGCGGTGAGGCTTAACAGGAAAATAATGAATCCGAATAATATTCTGTTGTTCATGATCACAGTAATTTTGCAGGATGATGGTATTCTTCGGCAAATTTATGGATTATTAGTGAAAAGGATTCGTCACTTTGTCAAAAGCCGAAATTAAAAAGGGATAAACAGATCAATTGTATTATTTTTGTTTTTTTAAGAATCAGATGTGCAATACCGATCAATATTTAACAATTAAGGAGCAGGGGCAGGGTCTATATAAAGAAAAGGGAAGCAAGTTTATTTCTATCGCAATTCATGTTGAGTCGGAGGAAGAGGTAAAAGCAAGCCTTTTGAACATTAAAAAGCAATACCACGATGCGCGTCACCACTGTTATGCCTATCGTTTGGGGGTTACGGAAGAACTTGTTCGGAGCAATGATGATGGTGAACCATCGGGAACTGCTGGCAAGCCCATCTTAAACCAAATCTATTCTTATGAAATGTATCATGCTTTGGTGGTTGTGGTCAGGTATTTTGGCGGGACCAAATTAGGGGTAAGTGGTTTGGTAACCGCTTACAAAACTGTAGCCCGCGAAGCCTTGGAAAGTGCTGGAAAAGAGGTTAAGTTTTTAACTGTCAGATTTCAGCTTGTGATGGATTATCCGATGGTGGATCAGGTAATGCGTTTGATAAAGGAGGAGAATTTAACTGTGGTAAAACAAGAATTTGAAATGAGATGTAAATTTATTATTGAAGTTCGTGTGGGACAAAAAAATTTTGTACTTTCACGCATTGCATTATGGCATGACGTTGAGCTAAAAGAATTGTAAATCAATAATATAACATTTTTTACTAAATACTGATAGTTATACAACAATAAAACTAAATTGTCAATACATCTACCTATTTTTTTTTCACTTTTTTTAGCACATTTTTGTTAATTCAATTGAGGGACGCACCACCCGTAATTGGTTACTTGGTATGTAAGGGTTTAGAAGAAATTGTATTGGTAAAAGGATACTTATTGTAATAGTTTTACGAAATGATGAAAAGAAAAGCTGATGAATTGTGGTCTCGTTGTTTGTCCGTGATCAAAGACAATGTTCCGGTACAGAATTTTAAAACATGGTTTGAGCCTATCGTTCCGATAAAGCTTGAAAACGACATTTTGACCATTCAGGTTCCGAGCCAGTTTTTTTATGAATGGCTCGAAGAGCACTATATTGTTTTGATTAGAAAGACCATCAGAAAGGAACTCGGATCTTCAGGAAGGCTGGAATATAGTGTCATCATGGATAGCAACTACGATAATTCAATTCCATACTCAGTAAACTACCCTACCACAAATAGAAAAGATACCATTAATAAGTCTATGTCGATGCCACTTGATTTAAATAAAGGAAAGTCGCGTGATATTCCAAACCCATTTATCATCCCCGGCCTCAAAAAAATTAAAGTTGATTCACAACTTGTTGATAGTTTGTCATTTGAAAACTATATCGAAGGTGATTGCAACCGTCTTGCCCGTTCCGCAGGATGGGCCATCGCCGAAAATCCGGGCAAAACGGCCTTTAACCCATTGCTGATTTATAGCCAGGTGGGGCTCGGTAAAACGCATCTCGCACATGCCATTGGTCTTCAGGTAAAGCAAAACGACCCCAATAAAATTGTATTGTATGTTAAAACCGATCAGTTCATTAACCAGTTTATTGATTCGGTCAGAAACAACAATCAAAACGATTTTGTCCATTTTTACCAAATGATTGACGTGCTGATTATGGATGACATTGAGTTTTTAGCCAACAAGGAAAAAACCCAGGATGTTTTCTTTCATATTTTTAATCATCTGCACCAAAACAATAAGCAACTTGTTTTAACTTGTGACAAGCCCCCTGTTGAACTAAAAGGTTTGGAACCCAGGTTGCTTTCGAGGTTTAAATGGGGACTGGCTGCCGATTTGCAGATGCCCGACCTGGAGACACGCATTGCGATTTTACAAAAGAAACTTTATAAAGATGGAATTCAGATGCCTTATGAGGTCATCGAATATATCGCTTATAGCATTACTACCAGCATTCGCGAAATGGAAGGAGCACTCATTTCCATACTGGCGCAATCGACTTTAAATAAAAAGGCCATTACCCTTGAACTGGCAAAACAGATGATTGATACGTTTGTTAAGAGTGCCAATCGGGAGATATCAATCGATTTTATTCAGAAGGTGGTTTGCGATTATTTTAGTATCGCGCTGGAAACCATCAATTCAAAAACACGGAAAAGAGAAATTGTGCAGGCCAGGCAGTTAGCCATGTATTTTTCGAAAAAACATACTAAAAACTCATTGGCCACCATTGGGTTGCACTGTGGCAATAAAGACCACGCTACCGTGTTGCACGCATGCCGTACCGTACATAACCTTACAGAAACAGATAAACAGTTCAGGGTTTACGTGGATGATATCGACAAGAAATTGAAATTGTAGTACCATTCCTTTGTCTGAATCCTGTGCTTGAAAAATCTGATCGAATGTAGTACCTTTATGCGCATTCAATTTAAAAGTGAGACTATGAATATTTTGTTTGTATCAACGGGCAACCTCTGCCGCTCACCCCTCGCCGAGGCCATACTTAAAATGAAATTTTCCGATCACCGGATCAATGGGGAAGTCGATTCAGCAGGGTTTGAATCGTTTAATATAAATGAACCCCCTCATACCAAAGCCATTGAGATAGGGAGGCGACATGGTGTTGAAGTTACCGGGAAAGCACGTCTGTTTGTCAAAGATGATTTCGTTCGCTTCGACAGAATATTTGTAATGGATGTCCTCAGCTATGATGAAGTGATGGACTTGACACGTTCGGATAAAAAGCAGAAAAAGGTTGATTATCTGATGAATGTCATTAATCCGGGTAAAAATGAGATTATTGCGGATCCTGTAGATAGTGGCAAGGGTGATTGTGAAGCAATTTTTGATTTGTTTGATAAAATTTCTGATAAGCTGATCGAAGAATTGAAATAGCGTGCAAAATCTAATCCCTTCATCCCAGGAAATTCTCGAAGCCCGGAGTCGCATAAACCCTTATATTCACCGTACTCCTGTAATTACAAGTTCCCTTATCAACAGAAGGATAGGAAATGAGTTGTTTTTTAAATGTGAAAACTTTCAAAAAGCCGGCGCTTTTAAAAGTCGGGGAGCGGTGAATGCCATTTTATGCCTCACCCCTTTTCAAAGGAAACATGGTGTGGCAACCCATTCGTCTGGCAATCATGCGCAAGCGTTGGCAAGGGCTGCCCGGCTTTTTAATATTCCCGCCTATGTCGTTATGCCAAGCAATGCTCCACAGGTAAAAATCGCGGCAGTAAAAGACTACGGAGGCCTCATCACCTTTTGTGAACCTACGCTCGAAGCCAGGGAATCTACTTTAAAACAAGTGATCGCTAAAACCGGGGCAAACGAAATACATCCTTACGATAATTATACTGTTATCGCCGGACAGGCGACAGCAGCAGCCGAATTATTTGAACAGGCACCCTTGCTCGATTACCTTCTATGCCCGGTAGGTGGCGGCGGCTTGCTCAGCGGTACGGCCCTTTCGTGTGCGTATTTCTCTTCTAAAACCAAAGTAATAGCTTGTGAGCCTGTAGGAGCTGATGATGCATTCAGGTCGTTTAGTTCCGGCAAAATTGTACCAAGCCTGCATCCAAAAACCATTGCCGATGGTTTACTTACCTCACTTGGAGGACGGAATTTTCCTATTATATTAAAATATGTTTCAGAAGTGGTCACCGTGAGTGAGGAAGCCATTGTGGAAGCAATGCGACTCCTGTATGAGCGGGCAAAGATTGTGGTTGAACCTTCATCCGCAGTCCCCCTGGCAGCCTTGCTCGAAAATAAAATTTCTGCTAAGAATAGTAAAATTGGCATTATATTATCGGGTGGGAATGTTGACCTGGCCAATTTACCTTTTTATAATAAGTTATAAACTAGTTTTTTATGCAACCATCTATGTCCGAAGGTAAAATTTACCTCATCCCTACCACATTAGGTAGTTACGAAACCTCCGATCAGGTGTTGCCATCCTATAATATCCAAATCGTCTTCGGCCTTACAGAGTTTATTGTTGAGCAAGTGCGCACTTCACGCAGGTTCTTAAGTTTTATAAAGCATCCGGTACCCATCGACCAATTGGTTTTTCATGAATTGAACAAAACCACCTTGCATAAAGATATCAGTCTATATCTTAAGTCGATACAAGAGGGGAAATCCATTGGCTTGCTTTCTGAAGCGGGAACTCCGTGTGTTGCAGATCCGGGTGCCAAGGTAGTGGAGATGGCTCAGGAAAGAGGATATGCCGTAGTTCCGCTGGTTGGACCAAACAGTTTGATTCTGGCTTTAATGGGATCGGGTTTTAACGGGCAGCACTTTATTTTTCACGGTTATCTTCCCATCGACAAGAGTGAATTAATTAAAAAAATACACGAAATGGAAGGGAATATTTTTAGACGAAGCCAAACCCAACTGTTTATCGAAACCCCTTTTAGAAATGATGCGATGTTCGATACGCTTGTAAATAACTGTCAGCCTGCAACCAAACTTTGCCTCGCTACAGATATCACTTTATCCTCCGAAACGATTGTAACCAAAACGATTGCGCTGTGGAAAAAAGAAAAACCGAACTTGCATAAAAAGCCTACGGTTTTTCTTCTCTATAAATAATCGGTTATATCAATGGTGATGTCCACCACTGCCATGAACATGTCCATGATTTAATTCTTCATGGCTGGCACCGCGGACTTCCAGCACTGTCCCTGAAAAGTGCAGATTTTTACCTGCAAGTGGATGGTTAAAATCCATTTTTACTTTTTCATCTCCAATCTCTAAAATCAAACCTTCGAGGGGATTGCCATCCTGGTCTTGCATAGTCAAAACTTTCCCGATAGCGACTAATTCGCTGTCAAATTTTCCATCGACCATAAAAATTTCTTTTTCCAAATCCAGAATGGCCTCGGCAGATTCAACACCGTAGCCTTCTTCAGGCGTCAGTGGAAATGCGAAAGTGTCGCCTGCTTTTAATCCATTCAGGTTTTTTTCGAATGCGGGTAGTAATGATCCATTTCCAAATAAATGTACAAATGGTCTATCGGTATCAACCTGCTGGATGATTTCACCATTTTCATCATCCGACTTTAGAACGTAAGTCATTGTAACTACTTTGTTGTTACTAATTTTCATATTTTCATTTTTTGTGATTGATTTCACCATTTGGAATACCGGTTCATTTTAGAGCCAATATTTTCAAAACAGATGGTGTCATCAACCGATGGTATAAATAGTTGGGCGGCAAAAGTACAAAATATCTAAAATAGTGCTTTTTTTATTTAATATTGTGCTATTTTTATTGTGTGCAATTAATTCTCATTTTAATTTAAATGAAACCCGGAAAAATCGTATTAAACCTGATTATTATGTACTTTTTGCTTTCCGGTTGTGCCGTTCAGCGCACAAAGGGTTATCATGATGATTTTGCCAATGGTCGTTACGACAGTAAGTTTCCTTCCACTTCTATTTCTGAAAGCCTCGACATGATATCCGAGTCGGTGAAGAAGCTTGACTGTCTGGCTTTTTATGCTACCTATGCATTTAATCCTGAAGATAGAATTCAACGAAATATGATTTCTGATGAAATAATTAGCAAACATTCAATTAGTAAAACGATATCCAACGAATCAGTTAGCGGAACGGCTACCATTGTGTATCACAGCAACAATTTAGTCGGGCTGATCACTTGTGCACATGTAATTGAATTTCCCGACTCCTTATTTACCTGGAGTACAAAGTATCCAGACGCTTTGGCAACTGTTTCGGTAATTGTTAAACAGCAAACGTATGTCACCGGATTGCCCGACGGAGGCCCTGTTGAAATTGTCGCGATGGACAAAGTAAAGGATATTGCGTTGTTATCACAAAAACTCACATCAACTACCTCACAGGTGCAGGTTCTTCATTATCCCATTGGAAACACCTCGCTTTTTGAGTGGGGGTCGGTGGTATATATTGTTGGCTATCCTATTGGTAACCTGATGGTAACCAAGGCTTTGGTTAGTAACCCTAAAAAAAACAGCAAAGGCTACTTTCTGACAGACGCGCTTTATAACCATGGAATCAGTGGGAGTCCGGTATTTGCCATCAAAGATAGAGTACCAAACATGGAATGGGTGGGTATGGCTTCCTCGACAGCATCCACTGATCTGGTTATCGTTAAACCTGCGACAGAACAGGATAATTTGCAAAATGGAATTCAGCCTTACAATGGGGATGTTTACCTTGAAAAAGTTAAATTAATCAACTACGGGGTTACTTATAGTATACCTATTGAAGAAATTGTTATTTTTATCCGCCGAAATCGAGCTGCTATTGAGAAGGTTGGGTTCGATTTTGATACCTATTTCCAATAAAAAATAAGATAAATTGAGTAAAAAAAGTATTCCATTAGATATTAGGTTCGAGACTTGCCGCATAGGAGTTGGAAAGCGCACTTTTGACATCGTATTTTCGCTTATCGCCCTTATCGTTTTTTTTCCCTTTGGGCTATTGATGGCGCTGGCTATTAAGCTGGATTCAAAAGGTCCGGTTTTTTATGTTACACAAAGGGTAGGTACAGGTTACGATTTGTTTGATTTCTATAAGTTTCGTACCATGATCAAAAATGCGGATAAGCAACGTTCACAACTTTCAGACATGAACCAATACTTGATTTCGCATAAAAAGAGCGGAATCGGATTTTCTACCATTTCTGTTTGTCCTGATTGCATCCCGGGAGGCAAAACGTGTTCACCCATATTGTTTATCGATGGAGTGGAGATTTGTGAAAATCAATACCTGCGCAACAAGCGCGAAAAATTGCTTCATTCGGCATTTTTTAAAGTAAAAAACGATCCGCGGATTACCCGTGTAGGGAGGATTATGAGGGCCATTCATTTGGATGAATTTCCACAGTTTTACAATGTACTGAAAGGAGATATGTCAATTGTAGGTAACCGTCCGCTGCCTTTGTATGAAGCCGAAAAACTAACAACCGATGAATGGTCGTATCGTTTTTTGGCTCCGGCAGGTATTACCGGACTTTGGCAGGTAAGCAATGAAGAAAATCTGGAGGCTGAAGAGCGTATCCGTCTCGATAATCAGTATTCTATGGTGTCGGGACCATGGACTGATCTGCTGGTAATTCTTAAAACCATTCCCCGCTTATTCAGTTTTAAGAAAAAATTTTAACGGCCACCGTACATTGCATTCAGAAGGGATGTGTATTTAATGGAACACCTACCCGAGATGTGGATGCAAATTGTTTAGTAAGTCCCAAAATATTTTCTTATAAACCACTCGAAGGAAAGCAGGAAAACAAGAAGTATGAATATTGCCGGCATCGATTCGAGTTCAACCAATTTTGTTTCGTAGCCAATACTGCTTTTCAGGTTTTTACTCTTTACCAGTTGTGCGATTTGATCCAATTGATTCGGATAGATGACGGCACCTTCATGTAACTCGGCAAGTTGGTAAAGAACCCGGTGGTTTGCACGGGTGATCATGGTCTCGGACAACATACCAGTAACGACAAATTCTCCGGTTTCGGTCCAATTTTTACCCTGACAGTTGGCTGTTGAAGTATAGCGATAAATTCCTTCGGGCAGATGACCCAGGTCAAGTTTGTATCCTGCTCCTTCGGCTGAAAACAGGTACTGAAAGTGTTCGCCGGATTCGTTTATCAGGGTGAGTGGTACTTCTTCTGAATTTATTTGCTCGTAACTGGCGTTGAAACATTCTGCTCGTAAAACAACGGGGTCGAAAATCCTAAAGTCATCCCGAACAATGATTTTAAAGGGCCGTCTGTCGGTTTTTGAAATTAAAAATTGAACACTTTTATTCAGAAAAGTATTAAAAGTGTTGTAACTACCCGTTTTTAAGTAATCGTACATGCGCCAGCGCCAAAGCCCTTCACCTGTAATAGCACCTGTTTTTCTTTCAGGAGTTTGATAAAAAAGCACCATTGGTAAGTCGGTGGCGAATCCTTTTATTGTCTGAGTACAAAAAATAATGGAAGAGGGATTGGTTTGGTAACTTCCCAAAGGAACCGATAGAGGTGGAAACTGGTTGAACTCCTTTTGGTCCTCACCTGAGAAAGTAAACAGGTTGAATGCGGGATTGATTTGAGCAATCGCCTCATCAGTTCTGTTAGCTGTGCTTAAAATATTTAGGCCTCCAAAGGATCGATTAAACACTGACACCTCACTTTGATTTCCTAAGATAAAAAGCGTTGACAGATTGGCTTTTGAAATTAGCTCCAACACACCGGAAACCCCATGGCCCTTAGCCGGAAGTTGATGCAGGATAACCAAATCAAAATCAGACGGGTTACCTTTAAAATCAGGGATATAGGCAGTGATTACCTCCAGGTTTTTGTTGGTTTTTAAAGTTTGGTGAATGGCTGCTACATCCGGATGAGGCGAAAAGGCCAGCAAGAGAATCTTTTGCTTACTTTCGATCACATCAAGAAAAATGTTGCGGGTATTGTTGTCGGTGTTGAGCTCTCCATCAAAGTCATCTATTACAATTTTAATGCGGTGTTTGCCGGCTTTGTCAGCTTCGATGGGAACAGTAACTGTTTGGGTTACACGCATCGATTTAACAGGATAATTTTGAGAATAGCTCGTTTTTCCAAATCCGGAAACAGTTAGATGAAGCTGTTGACCCATTAGTTTCGTCGCCTCAAAGGTTATTTCTACGGGTACTATGTCGTTTAGAAATGCGGTGTTGTTCATCCGGATTTCTTTTATTGAAGCATCTGCTTTTTCTGAAGTGTCGCCCATGGCCACCGAAATAACAGGTAATTGGAGGTTTTGAGCCACGTAGGCCGGATCGAACCCTGCGTTGTAATTTCCATCACCTATCAATAAAGTCAAGCCTGTGTTTTCCCCTGACCAGGCCGAATTTACAAAATCGAAAAAAGCACCGTAATCTGATTTTCCATCCGAAAAGTCTGGCTTATCACCAGCAGTGATCTCGTTGCCAAACAAAAAGGATACCACCTCGGCATTTTCGCCCAGCAGGGTCAGGGTATTGGTTAACTGGGGTTGAAATTCGTTTTTATAATACAGCGAGTCGCCCGTTTGTATCATAGAAGCTGAATTGTCGATGCCGACAATGATGATCGGTTTTTCAATATGCTTTATGTTCGATTTTAAATAGGGAGAAAGCAATAAAAAGGCCAGTAAGCTTACAGACAAAAACCTGACGATGAACAGGATAACCGTTATTGAGGTACTGAGTTTGTTCTTCCTGTTATAAAAGTATAATATGGCAGCGAAAGCCAATCCTGTTGCCAAAACCGGAATGATGCTCCACCACGAATAAGAAATGATCAGGTCGTTTGCCCACATAAGCAAGATTTACTGCAAAAGTACTGAAATGCCTGCTTATGTTTATAAAAAAAAAGCAGGAACAATTTGTTCACGCTTTTTATATGATTTCAATTGTTTCTCAGGTATCCATACCACCACAAACATTGATCACCTGGCCAGAGACGTATGATGAAAGGTCGGAGGCCAAAAAGACGGCTACGTTGGCCACGTCTTCAGGTAGTCCGGCACGTCGCAATGGAATATTCTTAATCCACTCTTCACGCACTTCATCCGAAAGCTTATGCGTCATCTCGGTTTGAATAAAACCCGGAGCAATGGCATTGCAACGGATATTTCTCGATCCCAACTCCTGGGCAATCGATTTTGTAAATCCAATCAAACCAGCTTTAGAAGCCGAGTAATTCGATTGTCCGGCATTTCCACTCACACCTACCACAGAGCTCATGTTGATAATGGAACCGGCGCGTTGTTTCATCATAACGCGTTGAACCGCTTTGGTCAGGATAAACGCCGATTTAAGATTAACCGTTAGCACCATGTCCCAGTCCTTTTCCTGCATGCGCATCAATAAATTGTCGCGCGTAATACCGGCATTATTTATGAGGATGTCGATCGTACCAAAGTCCTCAACTACCTGATCGATTAGCTTTTCACCATCATCGAAAATGGCGGCATTGGAGGCATATCCTTTTGCTTTTACACCCAGTGCAGCAATCTCGGCTTCCGTAGCTATCATGTTGTCGTCGTGATTTAAATCTGAAAATGCAACATTCGCACCCTCACTGGCAAACTTCAACGCAATGGCTTTTCCAATTCCTCTGGCTGCTCCTGTGATAAGGGCTGTTTTACCTGCTAATAACTTCATTTTTTTTATTGTTTAGATTCAGTCGCCAAATATAGTACAATATCTATAAAAAGGAATATGTTTAAATTCATGACCCTGTTTAGGTGTCTTTTCATTTTCCTACCTATCTTTGCTGCTGTTGATTAACCCTTTAAAATGAAAACAATTTTAATTACCGGAGCTACCGATGGTATTGGAAAACAGGCGGCAAAATTAATCAGTGCCCAGGGGTTGAGGGTGATTATACATGGACGCAACGCTCAGAAGGTTAATCAAACGGTGGATGAAATCAAACGTCAGGATATTCATGCCAATATCGAGTATTTGATAGCCGACTTCGAGAATTTTAATAGCATCGACCAACTGGTTGTTGATTTGCAAATAAAGCAGGTTAAACCAGATATCCTGTTGAATAACGCGGGAATAATAGAACTCAACCGGGAGATTTTACCCAATGGAATGGAAAAAACATTCATGGTCAATTACCTGGCACCGTATTATCTTACACGACGGCTTATGCCTGTTTTGCTCCAATCGACAACTCCAAGAGTTGTAAACGTGAGTTCCATGGCTCAGGCACGAACCATCGATTTTGATAACTTGACGGGGGAAAAAAATTTTGACGGTTACGAATCCTACGCGCTTTCAAAACTGTGTAATGTACTATTTACATATAAGTTACATCGTCAATTTGGAGCTTCGGGTTTGAAGGTAGTCTGTCTTCATCCCGGCATGATCAATACAAAATTACTGCGTACCGGTTGGGGACCAGGCGGAGCAACAGTTGAACAGGGTGCCCAGTGTGAAATGTTTGCGGCGTTAGGTATTGAAGGACAAGAATATAACGGTAAATATTTGGTGAATAACCAACCTTCAAAATCGGTAGCAATTTCTTACGACACACGGGTTCAGGATCGTTTGTGGCAGATAAGTGCCAGTTTATCAGGGTTGGATGTGGATGGCTGAAGTTTCATAAGAAATTCAAAAAGGAGTTCGGTCTAAAAAGTAAACTGATCCATTAGCATCGTGACGAAAATTTTGTTACATTGCAATCGATATTCTGACCGTTTGGTCGCAAGATTCAAATGTGGAATAGTGTACCTGAAATCTTTGTCGTGATCCTATATGAAACGGTCAATGTGAAATTTAAAACCCTGGAAATCCATATAATGGTTATGAATTTATGTACTCCTTTAATACCCCTGAATATTTTATAATCAGTCAGCCTCATGATTAAGCTACTTTCCATCGACGATCAGCGTGACAATCAAATTGTGATAAAAGGTGCCCTTTCATTGGTTTTATTTGATGCAGAATTTCATTTTGCATCTTCGGGTAAAGAAGGAATCGCCATAGCAAAAAAAGAACATCCGGATGTAATATTGCTCGACATTATGATGCCAGGGATGGACGGATTTGAAACCTGCAGACTTTTAAAATCTGATCCCGAATTGAGAAATATCCCCATCATACTCTTATCATCGATAGGCCATAAAACTGAAAACAGGATTAAAGGACTTGAAACAGGGGCGGATGCCGTGATGTCAAAACCTTTTGATCCGGGTGAATTGGCTTCTCAAATTCATGTGATGCTACGAATAAAAAGAGCCGAAGACAAACTAAGGGAAGAAAATACCAAACTGGATGAATTGGTGAATGAAAAAGTGGCTCAGATTGTTTATCAGGCTACAGTTTTGGAAAACGTTTCTGATGCAGTAATTTCATCTGACACACATTTTTTAATTAAAAGCTGGAATGAGGCCGCTGAACGTACTTATGGTTGGACTGAATCAGAGGTGTTGGGCCGTGGATACGGTGAAGTGCTTAAACCTCAGTACATAGGAACATCATCCGATGAGGTTGAAGAGCATTTCAGACGCAATGGTAGAATTACCAATGAAGTAATCCATGAACATAAAAATGGACATAAACTGAATATACTGACTTCTGTTTCAAAGCTCATAAATAAAAATGGCGAAAATATTGGCACAGTCGCATTAAACCACGATATCTCCAGGGAGAAGGAAGCAGAGAAGGAAATTGCTAACCTTACCGCACGACTGGAATTGGCTGTAAAGGCTGTTGAGCTGGGGATTTGGGAATGGGATTTGAATACCAATCAGCTTAATTGGAACGATGAGTTTTCGCTCATATGCGGAATTACTGAATCAGCACCGCAGCATCCCATCAAAATATTTCGCAAATATGTATGCCCGGAGGATATCAACCGCGTCTTAATTAAGATTCGTGAACTCATAAAATCGGGCGATAAAGTTACTTTGGAACATGGTGTTAACAATCCGGCCAAAGGAACCCGTTTGGTGATATCAAAAGCTGTGTTGGATAAAGATAATAAAGGAATTGCCATCAGAATTATTGGTGTTAGTTATGATGTTACCCAGCGCATGAAAATGGAAGTGGATTTAAAGCATTCAGAAGAACGATATAGGACCATGGTAGAAAATTCCAATGATTTGGTATGGGTTACCGATATGCAGGGTTGCTTTACATTTTTTAATCAACATGTTGAAGATGTTACTGGTTTTCAATCTGATAAGTTCATAGGTAAACCATATAACCTGCTCTTAAGAGAGAACGACAAAGATTGGGTGGCTCATGAATATGACCGTGCTCTTGGCGGAGAGAAGCGACAATTTGAAATAGTGGTTTTATTTGCCGGTGGAGTAGAGCATATACTCTGGGTTAATTTAGCACCGGTTATTGAAGGCAATAAAGCAGTGGGTGTTGTCACCTTCGCTCGCGATGTTTCAGATTACCACCAGGCCATAGAGGATTTTAAAATGGCATTAGACAAGGCAAAGGAATCAGACAAACTTAAATCGGCTTTTTTAGCTAACATGTCGCATGAATTGCGCACTCCATTGAATGCCATCATGGGCTTTTCGAGTTTGATGGATATTAAAATGGAAACCGCTGAAGTGGGTAAATATGCCCAAATTATAAACGATAGCGGGAAACACCTGTTATACCTTGTAGAGCAAATTTTTGATATCACCCTGATCGATTCAGGACAAATCAAGCTAAGTAAGGAAACGTTTGATTTAATTCATTTTTTAACCATTATCAGGGAAGTTACCCTCTCTGATAGAGCCGCTCTCAATCGCGACCACCTGGAAGTACTTTTCAAGTTTGAATCTTCAATGGCCCCGATTTTTGTTTTTACTGATAGAAGACGCTTACAACAGATCTTGTTGAATTTATTGAAAAACGCTCTTAAATTTACAGAAGTAGGCACGGTAGAATGTGGATTTCAAAACAGACTTCAGCATGGGAAACCCGTGATCAGGTTTTATGTTCGTGATACTGGTATTGGTATTCCACAAGAGAAAAGAAATTTTATTTTTGAGGCCTTTCGGCAAGCCGATGATGGCCATACCCGAAAATATGATGGAGTAGGATTAGGGTTGTCCATAGCAAAAAAACTGGCGTTGCTCTTGGGTGGGACACTTAGACTGAGTTCGAAGGAGGGAGTTGGGTCTACCTTTTGGTTTTCGATTCCTTATTCAGGACCTGAAGAAACCGATAAAGTGCGAAGCGCTCATCAACCTGAAATTTCGTTTAAAGGACGAAAAGTGCTTATCGTTGAAGACGATATCGACAGTTATCACCTGCTTGAATTGGTATTGTTAAAATATGATGGTGTACCTGTTTGGGCACACAATGGACAGGAGGCAGTTTCTTACTGTACTGAAAATGAGTTGCCCTGGATTGTGTTGATGGATCTGAATATGCCATTGATGAATGGATTTGAAGCTACCAGGATACTAAAACAAAGGTTTCCTGATTTACCGATTATCGTTCAAACAGCTTATGCTATGACACAGGAGGTACAGAAAGCCAAAGATGCCGGGTGTGACGATTTTATATCAAAACCCCTTATAATCAGCAAGCTGCTTGAGGTCTTGTTAAAATATAAACGGTAGGTTAATTGATTGATTTTCGGGTCTAATTGTAATTTCCGCTGTCGGGACGAAATAGTTGCCATTTCTTGTTGAGACCCAACTCGTGTGTTTTGTATTTTCTGCCAATTTGATCAGTCACTACGAATCGAAAAGTTCGAAAGGGTAGTTCCCCTTTTTCGAGTAATTCCGTAAGTTGTTTGTAGTCAATTCTGTATTTGAAACTGTGATTCGATTTTATTCGCATGGGGACATCGGTTACAAGCTGGTGTTCCGTTAAATCATAATAATGAAATTCCCTTCTTTTATCAATGAGCTCAAGGCAAATCTTTTCAATGGTGATGTCGTCCAGGGTTTTTATTTGAAGGATATTTGCAGCTATTTTTCCAAGGTGTTTTTCGATATACAAACTAAAAACAAGCATCGGGTATAGTTGTTCCGAGAGTACATATTGTCGTATCTTAATTCGTTTATACCTATAGGTGATAAGTGATATAATCAGGACCAAACCGATGAACACATAGCTGATGATTGTTTCCATGATGATGTTAATTGTTTGAGTCTAATATGGCTGCCCTTTCGAAGGGGAGCGTACGATCGAAAAGATAACGGTAAGTTACATGTGTTTTATAAATTCTGCCTCCAATCATCTCTACCAGTTTCATCATGGTCGGGTTGAAATCGCCTATCCAGTTCATTTCCATATCTGTATAAGGGAAATCCTTTTGAATGGCGTTTTCTTCAAATTGCTTTACCAATCCTGCTTCAATGCCTTTGCCTTGAAATTCGGGAATGACGCCAAATATTAATCCAATCACATGAGAGCACTTTTTTTGGACTTTTAATCCATAGAGTAACCTTAACCTATTTATCCAATTCATCTTGCCATGAAAATTACCAATGATCTGGTTTAAATCAGGAATCATAATAAAAAAGCCAATTGGTTGGTTTTGGTGGTGTGCCAGAATGATGAGACGTGGATCGATGATGGGTTTTAAAGAATGAATTATTGCAGTCGCGTCTCCGGTCGATATGGGTCTTACTCCCGGGAAATTTGCCCATGCTTTGTTAAATACTTCGCTGAATTCTGCGGCAATAAGGTGGTCTGATTTTTTATCATAATTTGAAAAAGTAAATTTCGGGTCTCTTTTTAATCTTTCGGCTTTGAAGTGAACAATGGGGCTGACCGATTCAGTCGAGATCAAAACATGATAGGTGTATTGGTTAAAATAATTTTCAAATCCGTAACAGGTAAACAGTTCATTGTAATAGCCAGGATTGAAGGGCATGTTAAATAATGGCCGATGAAAACCCTCTTTCAGACAGCCCCAAAAAAAATCACGGTTTCCAAAGTTGACAGGGCCATCCATGGCTTGCATCCCTTTTAGTTGCAACCATTTTTTGGCCTGGTCGAAAAGCACGTTGGCGGCTTCCTGGTTGTTGATACATTCGAAAAAGCCCACACCTCCTGTTGGCTGTTGATGGCTCGATGAGGAAAACTCGTCGTAGAATGCCGCTATTCGACCACATAGGTGTTGCTGCGAATCGAATAATATCCACCGAATGGCATTTCCGTGCAAAAACCGCTTGTTTTTGTTAACGTCAAATACCTTGTTTATTTCAACATCGAGTGGTCTGACCCATTGAGGGACATTATAGTATATTAAATCAACAACATCCAAAAATTGTTTTTCCAGACGTGGATTGCTTACCTCCTTAAGTTGATATTCGCTCATTTTACTCTTTTAATATCCACGCTTCGCTATAAGCTTTGGGTAATTGTTGCTTGGCAAACATGGCTTCTTTTAATGAATTAAACTTACTTAAATAGATCCTGACTTTTCCATTTTTATTGAGTATCCCTGCATCAGTAAAATCATCTTTCTTCAACTTTTTAAGGGCCTCTTTTCCTTCTTGCAGGCTGTTGAAACTACCAAAAATGAGAAAGTACGATCCAGGGGAAATGGCTTGATTGATCGGGGTGCTCTTTTCTATCGCCTCACGACCATCGCACGGTTCAGGTGAAGGCAAGGCATCTTTTCGCTGCCCAAACCAAACTGATACATAATGATCGTTGATGCCTATGCCACAGCAAGCCCACTTTTTTTTGCCTTGATCTTCCTGGCTGAGTATCAGATTGAGTACTTCTTTGGTGTCGGAAAACAGGGAAACTACCGTGTCGATATTGATCAGGTCATCAAAATAAGTTACCAGTTCATAGCCGTGGTAGGGGTAAGGGGTGAGTTCTTTTGGCTTATCCCTCATACACTCAGGGGTCGGGATGTACGCGTTGTAGCAACAGGCTTTCCAATTTCCTTTGTCCGACCAGCTTGAAAGGCCGCAGACCGATGTGTCAGGAAGATTGGTCAACAAATCATTTACATGAGTCTTAGCAACAAAGGAAAGCGATGCCGAAAGCTGAAGTTCTTCCTTACCATAAGTAACTCTAAGCTCGTTAATCTTGGAAAACAATTGGATTTCATCTGCATTTAAACAAAAATCCTTTGGAAGATTCTTCTGCCCCCAAATGGGTGACCCAACCAAAATTCCAATGATGAATAGCCAAA